>JBAVKY010000277.1:0-4722 GCA_049688555.1 Propionicimonas sp. | reverse complement strand
GCGCTCTCCAATCAAACGCGGGTCCATTGCCTCCGCGCTTGTGGCCTCGCCTTCCGGGGCTGCAGCAAGCAGGCGCCAGGCGTCGTCAAGGTCGCCAGCAAGTGCAGTGGCGTTGAGCGCTACAAGGATCGCAGCGACGCTGTCCCCAGCCCATCCGCGACGCGAGTCCCTAGCAGCCAATGCAAGTTGCCGGGCGCGAGCGTAGTCCCGTAGAACGCTGAGACTAACGCCGAATCGGGCCCTCGACAGGATCATCTCTGCTGCCCTGAGCCCCACGCCTGACGAATCGGGGTCCGTTTGAACGGTCTGTTCAAGGACCTGAATTGCACGGTCAATCTGATCGCTTCCCATCGCAGCAGCGCTCAGCAGGGTTGCGCGAAGCGCACGGTCCACGGGCTCGTCAGGCGCCCAGTTCATCAGCGTCGTCTCGGCGGCCGCGTAGTCACCATCGAGATGACTGAGCGCGGCATGGGCAAGCGGGTGTGTCCCGCCCGCCTTCGCCAGAAGCGAGCGCATCTCGACCGCGTCGTGCTCCTGATCGAGTGCCAGCGCCGCGCGGGCCCACCAATAGTCCGGGTGAGGAGTCCCTCTTGAGATGCCTGCCAGGAAGTACGCGATTGCGACTCGCTTTTCGCCATAGTCCGAAGCCAACTCACCGAGCCACAACCAGGCCTCGGCCGGGGCGTCCGTGAGCTGGATTGGCGGGTTGCTGAGCCATTCCTTCAGGGCACTCCCCCGGCTCGTCGACGAAGCCAGCGAGTGTGCAAGATCACGGACGGCGGGCCAGCGCTTGGCAATGTCCTGCGCCAGCCGCGCCCGCCAGGGGTGGAACGCTAGGAGGTCCCGATCGAAGATGGCCGCCCGCTCATTGATCGCATTCGGGACAGAAGCGATGTCGGATCGAATGAGTGCCGATTGATCCGTGACTTGCCTCGCTGTCCGGGCAGCACCAGCGGCGATGGCGTCCTGAGGCGAGAGTGCGCGTAGATACTCGTCAAGCACGTAGCCAATGACCCTCACGGCGTCCTCCATGGAGGTTCCGGCCGTCCGCCACGCCAGATTCCGAACCGCACTCTCCACGGAAGCGAGCCCCCCGTCGTCGAGTTGGTCACGCACGTCTCGCCTTCCCAACCATCCGTGGATGGCGAAGAGCGACACGTCGATCGAGTTGTTCCGAGCCCGCCTGCGCGCGCGCAATGACACTTTCGCCCGCAGAATTGGCCTGCTAAGGGCCTTTGTCAGGCCTGCGCCGCCGAGGCGCGCAAGCGTCGCCAGCAACGTGGTGGATGACAGTTCCATCACTCCTCCGAACCCGGTCTTGGATGGCAGCTATCCTGCCCGTCACCACTGACGATTTCGGACGGCGGCGCGCAGGACCTGCGCTCCGCGCGAGAGTCGCCTGGCAGACGTTGGTAAGTATCGAGACCGAGCAAAACCCCTCAGGCCGGCCTCTGCTGGCCCGAGGACGGAACTCGACCTGCAATTGGCTCGACCCCCAGACTCATGTCCGCTGATGGCCCGGGATTCTTGACTGCCTCACTCACCGAGCGTGATCCAGCCTGTCTGCGAACTGATTCGCTGAATCCGGATGCCCACCTCGATGACGAACACACCCACTGCACTGCCGGGGGAACTGTCCCGAATCAACCCTGAGTTGATCGGTGCGGAGCGCGCGTTCACCCAATGGATCGTGGGCGGTCCCGCCCCCGGTTTCGTCAGGCCTTGTGGCGTTCGGGTCGCCACGACCGTGGTAACTTTCCATTGTCATTGTCACTTCTAAGTTTACGGCTGGGGGTGGGTGGTGACCGTTCCCGGTGCTGCTCATCTGGTCCTGGCCCCCGGGATCGCGCACCTGAACGAGCCCGTCGCGGTGTTCGAAGCGATGGTGTCCGGCTGGGCGCGGCAGCAGCGGTCCCGTCTGCTGGTGGACGCGACGGTCGAGCCGAGGATCGCGTTGATCCGCAGGTTCACCGAGGTGACCGACTCGTTCCCTTGGGTGTGGACCGCCGGCGACGTGGAGGACTTCACGGTGGAGCTGATGATCGGTCCTGATCGGCTGGCGCCCTCGACGATCCGCGGCTACCACCACACCCTGCGGTTGTTCTGTGACTATCTGCTGGATGGCCGTTACGGCTGGGTGGAGCAGTGCGAACAACGCTTCGGGATGATCCCCTCCCAGGTGTGCCACGACTTCAACACCGCCGCCCACCTGGTCGAGTACGAAGGACGACCTGAGCGCCGACCGTTCAGCTACGACGAACTGCAGCACCTGTTCGACTATGTCGATACCCGCGTCGAGCGTGCGCAACAGTCAGGCCGGAAGGGTGCGTTGGCGGCGCTCCGCGATGCCCAGATGATCAAGACTGCCTACGCGTTCGGGCTACGCCGACGCGAGTTGTGCATGCTCGATCTGGCTGATCTTCGGCCCAACCCGAGCATGCCGGCTTGGGGCACCTACGGGGCGATCCATGTGCGTTACGGCAAGTCCAGCGGCGGTGGGGTCCCCCGACGACGGACCGTGCTATCGGTTCCCGAGTTCGACTGGGTGATCGAAGGACTGCGTCAGTGGGTCGGCCAGGCCCGGCCGCTCCTTCAGCCCGGGCCACGTCAGGAACTGTGGCTGACCGAGCGCCGACAGCGTGTCTCGGTCAAGACGATGGACCATCGGTTCGCCTACCTTCGCCAACAGGCCGACCTGCCAGCCGAGTTGACCCTGCACTGCCTGCGGCACTCGTACGTGACCCACCTGGTCGAGTTCGGCTACCCCGAACGGTTCGTGACCGAGCAGGTCGGCCATTCCTACGCGTCGACGACGGCGATCTACACCTCGGTATCGAACGACTTCAAGACCAAGACGCTCCAAGCCGCGCTCTCCCGCGTCTACGGGGCCAAGGAGGACTGATGACCACACGGGTGAGTTTCCACTGGAACCTGCGTCAGGTGATGGCAGAAAACGGCATGTTCCAGACCACCGACCTGGTCGCCCCGCTGGCTGCCCGCGGCATCGAACTGTCCCGTCAAATGATCCACCGGGTCGTGACGAAAACGCCGCAACGGATCAACCTCGAGCTGCTCGCCGCCCTGTGCGACATCCTCAACTGCACCGCCGACGACCTGCTCGAACTCCGCCGCGAACACGTCCGTGACACCCCCGCCGCTGTCAACGACAACGGGCCAGGGATCGGCGAACTGAAGCCCGTCAGGGCCATCATCCGTCGCCCCCACGAGTGAGTGAACGGGCCTGCTGGGACTGCGGCGGGAACCGTTACCCGTTCACCACCACCCCCGGGGGACTGCTGTGCCTGGCCTGCCGGCGACGCCGCCACTACCATCCCGCGCCCTGCCCCCAATGCGGCGACCTGAAGCCCTTGGCCTTCCACCAGGGCGACCAGATCGTGTGCGCCTCCTGCGCCGGTGTCGAATCGGTTTTCGCCTGCCGCGAATGCGGCCGCGAGGACCAGCCGTACAGCTACCAGCGCTGCGCCCGGTGCATCCTGCGCAAACGCCTGACCAGCCTGCTCACCGATCCTGCCACCGGCGCTATTCACCACCAACTGCTGCCTGTGTTCGACGAACTGGTCAACTCCGAACGGCCCCAAACCGGCATCTGGTGGCTGCGTAAGAAGCCAGGCACCGGCCCCGCCCTGCTGGGCCAGATGGCCCGCGGCGAAGCCCCGATCAGCCACGACACCTTCCGGGCCCTCCCCGCCACCCGCACCCACGAGTACGTGCGCATCCTGCTGTCAGCGACCGGCGTCCTCCCACCCGTCGACTACCCCATCGAACGGGTGCTCGCCTGGCTCGGCGAACTCCTCGACCCGCTGCCCGACACCCACGCCGAACTCGTCCGCCGGTACGCCCACTGGGATGTGCTGCGCGGCATGCGTCGAGCCGCCAGCCAAGGACACCTCACCAGGTCCGCGACCACCGCCGCCCGCGACCGGATCCGGACCGCTGTCCGATTCCTCACCTGGCTCGACACCCAAGGCGTCAGCGTCGCCGACGCCACCCAGCACCACCTCGAGGACTACCAACAGACCCCTGCCAGCAACCGCTCCGCCGAGCAGTCCTTCATCCGCTGGCTACGCGACAGCCGGATCAACACCCGCCTGCGGATCGCCACACTGCCCGCAACCCAGCCCTCGGTCACCATCAGCGACCAACAACGTTGGGAACACGTCCACCGGCTCCTCCACGACCCCAGCCTGCGGAGCTACACCCGTCTCGCCGGACTGTTCACCCTGCTGTTCGCCCAACCCCTGCAACGGATCGCCACCATGCGCACCGATCGAGTCACCACCACCGACGGCGCAGCACACGTCAACTTCAGCACCACCCCGATCCAAATGCCGCCACTCCTCGACGACCTCCTCCAAGACCATCTGAAGCAACGCGGCCAGAGCCTGTACGTGTCCCGCGACACCGGATGGCTCTTCCCCGGCGGCAGCCCCGGCCAGCACCTCAGCACCGAAACCTTCCGAAGAGACCTCGTCAAGATCGGCATCAAGCCCTACGAAGCCCGCAAAGCGGCACTCTTCCAACTCGCCGGCAGCATGCCAGCACCCGTGCTCGCCGAACTCCTCGGACTCACCGACGGCAACGCCGCCGACTGGGCCAGACTCGCCGCCCGCGACTGGACCAACTACATCGCCCTCCGCGCCCAGTAAGACGACGTTCAGCAGGGCCTATTCAGCCCCCTCAAATACGAGCCGTGCGCCAGTA
>JBAVKY010000276.1:0-1543 GCA_049688555.1 Propionicimonas sp. | reverse complement strand
CTCTTCTTGTGAGCGCCCACTTCGACGACGACGCCGCGCACCACCTCGCTGACGCACACGTCAGCTTCCTCGACGACCACGGCAACGCACACGTGTCGCTGGACGGCCGCACCGTCCTGTTCACCCGCGCAAGCGAGGCGGGCCGCCCCAGCGCGACAGTCACAACGAGCCAGCAACCGCAGAACCGGGGGGCGGGAGCGCTGGCGCTGAACCGCGCCAGCCACCGCGTGGTCTTCGCCCTCTTGGCCGATCCCGAACTGGCCGCCAGCCCGGTCCGCGTACTCGCCGCTGCCGCCAAGGCTTCAGTCGGCACCGTCCACAACACCCTCACCCAGCTCACCGACGCCGGACACCTGATGGACGGACGACTTCACCACACCGGCCGGCTGCTCGACGCGTGGGCTGAGGCTTACCGCAGGCTGACCGTCCGTCCCCTCACGCCACGGGCCCTCTACGCGTCCGAGGGACGCTGGCCCGACATGCTGCGACTCGAACCCACGAGTGGCGTGCTCCTTGGCGGGATCGCCGCGGCAGCGGTCCTGGACAACCAGCTCCGCACCACCGACGGAATCGTCTACGCCCCCGATCTGGGTAGCGCTGTGACCATGCTGCGCCTCACGTCCACCCCCTCCCCGTTCCGCGTCGACGTGCGGGAGCGCTTCTGGGGAGACGACCTGCCCTCGCCAGAGCCCGGATTGGTCCCCTCGGTGCTGATCTACGGTGATCTACTCCGCGACGGCGACGCCCGCTCTCTCGACATCGCCACCCATCTCAGGAGGAACGATGCGCACCTTCGCACCCTTGAGTGACGGCGACCCTCCCGTCCCCGGCGAACTGCTCGACGCCCTCGACTTCGACACGACGCTGGCGACGCTGGGCGAACCGACCCAAGCCACTTGGGATCCCCGTCAGAATTATCGCATCTGATAACGTTGGCCACATGAACGTTGGCCTTGAGGAGCGCGCTGAGGTCGCCTCTGACCTGCGCGTCAGCCTCGAACGCAGCGGACTCACACAATCTGATTTCGCGCGGCACCTCGGAACGTCGGCGACCCGGTTGTCCACTTACCTCTCCGGCTCGACCATCCCGTCAGCGGCGATCTACCTGCGCGCCTGCCGGTTGGGCGCCGCATTCGACCACGCCCGACAACAGGGCCTCATGACGCCTGAGGACGCGGCCGAGGCTGCCAACCGAGCGCTAGCCGACGGCGATGAGGACTTTGCCTTGCGGATGATCCTTCAAGCACGTGACGACCTGCGCGCGAACGCCATCGAGCCCGGAGAGATGCGCCGGGTCTGGGAGCGCCGGGCAAGGCGGATCGCGGATGATCGTTTCGACACCCTGTTCCGGGTGATCGTCGCTCACGAGTTCGGTGAGGACGCTCCGGAGTGGGCGTCCGGCGCGCGCCTTGAGAAGGAATGGATCGTGATCGACCCCTTCAGGGATGCTGACACCGTTCGGGCGCAGACACCCGACTGGCTGGGGCGCGCGCGCATCTTCATCGCTGAGAGGGTCTTGGCGACAGCGTGAACAGGGCTTATG
>JBAVKY010000275.1:0-3312 GCA_049688555.1 Propionicimonas sp. | reverse complement strand
GGTCCAGGGCCAGGTCGGTGGCGCCGATCTTCAGGGTGAACTCCGCGGCGGCATCGAGCAGGCTGGCCGGGTCGACCCCGGCGGCGTCGAAGTCGGCGAACGTGATGTCGAGGTAGCCGCGGCCGTTGAAGACTCCCGCGTCGAGGACCTGACCCTTGACGGGGTTGGCCAGGGTCGCGGTCGGGGTGGCGAGGGTGACGTGCTCGGTCTCGGCCACGTTGCCGCGGCCACCGAGGTCGGCGAAGCTGCCGGCGATGAAGCTGATGGTGTACCGACCGACCGCGAGGGTGGCGGTGAAGCTGTAACGGTAGGTGTCGGTGGCCCCGACCCGGACGGGCGCTCCCAGTGCGATCAGGGTGCCCTGGGCATCCCGGAACTGGATTTCGCCGCCATTGATCGTTGCGGTGTCGATGCCGTAGCCGCTGGAGCCACGGAAGATGATCTCGAGGTAATGCAGTGCGTTGAGGACGTCGGTGCCGATCGTCGTGCCAGAGACCGCGGCATCCGCGGTGGCACCGACAACGGTGAAGCTGTACGGCAGGATCGAGCCGGGCGGGGGCGAGCGCCCGGAGTTGTCGCTGAAGGCGTCCAGTTTGACCGTGACGTTGACGACCCCCACGCTGAACGAGCCGGTCAGCAGGTAGCGGTACGTGGTGCCGTAGAGCCACAGCGGCGTGCCGCCCAGGAGCGCGACCGTGCCGAGTCCCGCCCCCGAGAGGCTGATCTCATCGCCGGTGATGGACGCCGTGGTCAGGATCGTCCCCGCGCTGGGGCTGAAGGTCACGTCGAGGTAGCTCGTCGCGGTGGGGTGGGGTGTGACCGCGACGGCGGCGACGGTTCCGACGGTAGCGGCGTCAACGGTCTGGGAGGCCTGACCGGCCGCGGCGCTCAGCGTCACGCTGACCGACCCGGTGACCGTGCCGGTCACGGTGATCGGGAAGGCGTACGTCCCGTCGCCGAGGGCCTGGACCGAGCGGCTGGCATCCAGGGTGACCACCACACCCCCAGCGGAGTAGAGCTGGATACCGGCGGCCGCCGCATCCACGTCCAGGTCCGCCAGCACGTCGACCACGGACGCGGCATCGAGGCCGGCCGTCATGGTGACGACCAGCTGGGCCTGACCGCTGGTGAGAGTGGCCTGGCCGACGGTGATCCGTCCAGCGCCGGCGACCACGAGCGACCACGAGCCGGCGGTCGGTGTGACCGTGACGGTGCCGGCGGCGGCGAACAGGCCGGTCACCCAGTAGCGGACGGTGACGCTGCCGTCGGGATTGCTGGAGACCAGGATCGGCGCCCGGCCACTTTCAAGGGCGACCGTGCCGAGGCCCGACCCGCTCAGGGTGAACTCGGCGCCCAGATCCAACAGCGAGGCCAGGTCGAGCGAGCGCCCGGTGGGCGGGGTGAAGCTGACATCGAGCCAGGTGTTCCAGCCACGACCGTTGATCACGTTCACGTCCACCGTGGCGCCAGCCGTGGGGTTGGTCACCGTGGCGCTGACGCCGGTGACGGTGAAGGCCTGGTCGAGCGCCGCGCTGGCGGCCCCGGTGGTGGTGACGCCGTTCACGGTGACATCGGCGTTCTTCACCGCGCCGGGGCCGAAGCTGAGCTGCACCACACCGAGGCCGAGTGGGGCGCTGAGGGTGTAGCGGAAGCGCGTGACCCCCGCCAGCCGGATGGCCTGGGTGAGCAGGTCGCCGGTCAGGTGGGCGGCGGCGAGTTCGGCGGTGGTCAGGACGGTGACCGTCGTGGTCGTCCCGGCGTCGAGGTAGGAGTAACTGACTTTGGTGCCGTCTGAGACCAGGGGCACGAACAGGATTCCGGTGGCCGTGGTCACCGCGATGAGCGGCACCGGCGTCCCGCTGGTCAGCGTCAGTGCCGTGCCATTGAGCGTGATCGTGAACTCATCACCGGTGTCGAGGATGGACGCGAGGTCGAGGGACGCGCCGTCGGGGGCGGTGAAGACCACATCGATGCTCGAGCCGGCGGCACTGCCGTCGACCGTGCCGCCGTTGCCGGCGGGTCCGCCGACGCTGATCGAGGGAGCAGTCCCGGTCGCTGCCGGATCCGGGGCGTCGACGACGCTGAAGCTGACGTCGTTGCCGCTGGAATCCTTGAAGCCCATCTTCAGCTTGCCGTAGACACTCAGCAGCCGGATCTGGTCGGGGATGTCGGCCAGGAAGAGCACCGTGGCGTCCCCGCGGGCGATCTTCGACAGGTCGAGGTACAGCCGTCCGGAAATCGACAGGTTGTCGGCGGCGAAGTTGAGCTTGCCGATGATGAGGATCTTGCCGTCGGTCGAGATCTTGAGGATGACCTGACCGTTGAACAACTGCTCCGAGGTGTAGAGGGAGAAGATCTTCGCCGAGCCGGTGATCACCATGGGGGCGGTGAAGGCTGCCAGGAAGCCACCCAACCCCGGATTGGCGGCGATCGTCCTGGCCTGCAACGCGACCTGCGCCTGCAACGAGACCAGCCACGTGTCCGCGGTCTCGGTGGTGGGCAGCCCCGCGACACTCGAGCGCAGCGCGAACGGGTCATCCAGCGACGGCAGGGACTTGAAGAACTCGACCCCGGCGGCGAAGTCGTTGATGCTCAGCCCGGTGAAGGGCTCCAGCAGGATGCCGCCGGGCACCTCGACGTTGATGAAGACCTGCAGCGGACCCAGCTCACTGAGCCCCAGCCGAATCGTGAACCCGGCCAGGCCGGCGATCGAGAAGCCGCCCTGGATGCCGAGATAGAACACCCTCTGGACCACCGGGGTGACGGTGTCGAAGGTGCCGATGATCGCGTAGTTGGCATCGAGCCGCAGGATGCCACCCACCAGCCCGGCGTTCAGTTCGCCGCCGAACATCTTGCCCACGACGGTCACACCGAGCGAATCGATCGCGATGATCGGGAACTTGCCCTCCGCCAACAGCGCCGGCTTGATCTTGACGCCCTGGATCGAACCCGAGAATGTCAACCCGCCCAGCCCCTGAATGCCGGTGACACTGGCCGACAGCGTGAGCACGAAATCGCCGGGGTTGTTCTCGGGGTCGTCCCACTGGACGCCCAGCGCGTCGATCCGGATCGGCAGGAACGAGGGCCACTTGAACGAATCGCCGGTGGCCGAGCCCACCGACAGGAAGACCCCGAAGCCGGACAGCGCCTTGAAGCCGCCATTGCCCGTGAACGCGAAGTTGCGTCCCTCGCCGGCGATGACCAGGGAGCCGATCGACACCTGGGCACCCACCGAGCCGAAGCTCACCATCAGGTTGTCGGTGCCGGCCGCCCCCGTGTCGAGCCTGAAGTCCCGGGCCGACAGGGTCACGT
>JBAVKY010000274.1:0-16955 GCA_049688555.1 Propionicimonas sp. | reverse complement strand
GCGGCGTAGGTGAGCATCGGGTCGTAGCGGTCGACCATTGCCGTGGCGCCGGCGTGGTTGCCCTGGCCGCAGAAGTCCAGCCGCCAGCGGCCGTGCGGCCAGATCGCCGACGCCACCCCCACCGGAGCGTCGAAGAAGGTGAGCGAGCGCCCCTGCTCGACGTGCAGTTCGACGAAGGTGCCCACCTGGCTCAGCCAAGGCGCCGCCCCGGCAGCCCTGGGGTCGCGACCGCGGGCGGCCATCACGTCGGCGAGGCTGTTGTCGTCGGCGTCCCGAAGCGCGAGGGCGCCGTCGGCCGTGATAGCGCCGCTGGCCAGCCGGGAACCAAGGCAGGCCACGCCGAACCGGGCACCCTCCTCGTCAGTGAAGTTCGCCACCGCGATCGGACGCGACGGCCGCCACCCCTGCGCCCGGAGGGCGGTCACGGCAGCCAGGGCCGAGGTCACGCCGAGCGGTCCGTCCAGCGGGCCGCCGTCGGGCACCGAGTCCAGGTGGGAGCCGACCAGCAGGGCGTCGGGCCCGTGGCCCCACCACGCCACCTGGTTGCCGTTGCCATCTTCGGTGAGTTCGAGGCCGGCGGCAGCCGCTTGGCCGGCGAACCACTCGCGCAGTTCCATGGTCGCCGGGTCCCAGGCGAGCCTGGAGTAGCCGCCGGAAGCGGTGCGTCCGATGCCGGCCAGTTCGGCCAGCAACTCGTTGGCGCCCACGTCAACGATCCATCATGGGGATCCGCAGGCCGCGCTCCCTTGCCACCTCGCGGGCCCGGTCGTAGCCGGCGTCGACATGCCGCATCACGCCCGTGCCGGGATCGTTCAGGAGCACCCGGGCGATCTTCTCGGCCGCCAGCGCCGTCCCGTCCGCCACGATCACCTGACCCGCGTGGATCGAGCGTCCGATGCCGACCCCGCCGCCGTGGTGGATGGACACCCAGGTCGCCCCGGAGGCGGTGTTGAGCAGGGCGTTCAGCAGCGGCCAGTCGGCGATCGCGTCCGATCCGTCGGCCATCGCCTCGGTCTCGCGATAGGGAGAGGCGACCGACCCGGAGTCGAGGTGGTCGCGGCCGATCACGATCGGCGCCGACACCTTGCCGGAGGCCACCAACTCGTTGAACTTCAGCCCGGCCAGGTGCCGCTCACCGTAGCCGAGCCAGCAGATCCGGGCGGGCAGGCCCTCGAAGCGCACTTTCTCGCCGGCCGCCGTGATCCAGCGGCGCAGGTGTTCGTCCTCGGGAAACAGTTCCAAGATCGCAGCGTCGGTGGCCGCGATGTCGGCCGGGTCACCGGACAGCGCGGCCCAGCGGAACGGCCCCTTGCCCTCGCAGAACAGCGGACGGAGGTAGGCCGGCACGAAACCGGGGAAAGCGAACGCGCGCTCACAGCCACCCAGTTCGGCTTCGGCGCGAATGGAGTTGCCGTAGTCGAAGACCTCAGCGCCGGCATCGAGGAAACCAACCATCGCGTTGACGTGGGCGGCCATCGACTCCCTGGCCCGCACGGTGAAGCCCTCCGGGTCGGCGGCGGCCAACTCAGGCCACTCGGCAACCGAAACCCCGATCGGCAGGTAGCTCAACGGGTCGTGGGCGCTGGTCTGGTCCGTGACGATGTCGATCGCCACCTTGTCGGCCAGCAGCCGAGCGAACACCTCGGCGGCGTTGCCGACGAGCCCGACTGACAGCGAACGACGTTCGGCCTTGGCCGCAAGGACGCGGGTCACCGCGTCGTCGTAGCTCTCGGCGCACTCGTCGAGGTAGCCGTGCTCGACCCGGCGGTCGAGTCTGGCGGGATCCACGTCCACGATCAGGACGACCCCGTCGTTCATGGTGACCGCGAGTGGCTGCGCGCCACCCATGCCGCCGCAGCCTGCCGTCAGGGTCAGTGTGCCGGCCAGCGAACCGCCGAAGCGCTTGCGGGCGACCGCTCCGAACGTCTCGTAGGTGCCCTGCAGGATGCCCTGGGTGCCGATGTAGATCCAGGATCCGGCGGTCATCTGCCCGTACATCGTCAAGCCCGCCGCCTCGAGCCGGCGGAACTCGGGCCAGGTGGCCCAATCCCCCACCAGGTTGGAGTTGGCGATCAACACCCGCGGCGCCCAGGCGTGCGTGCGGAACACCCCGACCGGCTTCCCCGACTGCACCAGCAGGGTTTCGTCATCGGCCAGGTCGGTGAGCGTGGCGACGATGGCGTCGAAGGCCTCCCAGGAGCGCGCGGCCCGTCCCGTCCCGCCGTAGACGACGAGATCCTCAGGACGCTCGGCCACCTCGGGGTCGAGGTTGTTCATCAGCATGCGCAGCGGGGCCTCGGTCTGCCAGGAACGGGCGGTCAGCGTGGTGCCCCGCGGGGCGCGGACGGTGGGGTGGTTCATCGGACTTCCTCCAGGTTGGCGGCCACATTGGCGGCGGTGAGCAGGTCTCCCGAGCGGACGAGGCGCACGGCGGCCTCGATCTCGGGGGCGAGGTGACGGTCGGGTCCTGGTCCTGCCACGTCACGGCGCAGGACGGTGATGACGGCCCCCGTGGCGGGGCCCGGCTGCAACGGGGCGCGCAGGTCGATGCCACGGGCCGCGGTGAGGATCTCGATCGCCAGGACCCGGGTGAGCCCGTCCAAAGCGGTGCGCAGCTTGCGTGCGGCGTGCCAGCCCAGTGACACGTGATCCTCCTGCAGCGCGCTGCTCGGAATCGTGTCGACACTGGCCGGGACGGCGAGCCGCTTCAGCTCCGCGCAGATGGACGCCTGGGTGTATTGAGCAATCATGTGCCCCGAGTCGACTCCCGGGTCATCGGCCAGGAAGGGCGGCAGGCCACGGCTGCGAGCGGCATCGAGGAACCGATCCGTGCGCCGCTCACTCATGCACGCCAGGTCCGCGACGCCGATCGCCAGGAAGTCCAGGGCGTGGGCCAACGGAGCACCGTGGAAGTTGCCGTGGGATTCGACCCTTCCGTCGGCCAGGACCGACGGGTTGTCGATCGCGGCGGCAAGCTCGCGCTCGGCCACGCCGATCGCGTAGCCGATGGTGTCGCGCACACTGCCGTGGACCTGCGGCGCGCACCGCAACGAGTAGGCGTCCTGGACGATGCCGTCGCCCTGGCGATGGCTGGCCAGGATCGGTGAGCCGGCCAGGAACCGCCGCAAGTTGCCGGCGGAGGTCTCTTGGCCCGGATGGGGGCGCAGTGCCATCAGGTCGGCCGCGAACACCCGGTCGGTGCCCAGCAGCCCCTCGACACTCATCGCCGCGGCAAGGTCGGCGTGCTCGAGCAACTGCTCCAGGTCGGCTAGGCCGAGCACGAGCATGCCGAGCATGCCGTCGGTGCCGTTGATCAGGGCCAGGCCCTCCTTCTCCGAGTACTGGACGGGGGTGAGCCCGTGGTCGGCCAGCGCCTCGGCCGCGGGACGGACGATTCCCGCGTCGACCACGTCACCCTCGCCCATCACCGCCAGCGCGCAGTGGGCCAACGGTGCCAGATCCCCTGAGCAGCCCAGACTGCCGTACTCGCCGACGACCGGCACAAGCCCCGAGTTGAGCAGGGCCGCATAGGCCTGGGCTGTCGTCAGGCGCACCCCGCAGTGCCCGGTGGCCATGGTGGACAGCCGGAGCAGCATCAGCGCCCGGACGACCTCGTTCTCGACCCGCGGCCCGTTGCCGGCGGCGTGGGAACGGATCAGGCTGCGCTGCAGCTGCGCGCGTTGGGCGGGCGGGATGTGCCGCGTGGCCAGTGCCCCGAAGCCGGTCGACACTCCGTACACCGGCTCGGACGCTCCGGCCAGGTGGTCGATGATGGCTCGCGCGCTCTCGATCGCGGCGCACGCGCCCGCCGACAGCGACACGGTTGCCCCGTGCCTGGCCACCGCCACCACCTCGGACCGGCTCACCGGCCCCGTCCCGACCCGTACTGACTCCATGCCTCCATCCAACCCCGCCACGTTGCCCTGCAATACCCCCCGAGCTGGCTCAGCGTCTCGGATCCGAGACTCAGCGAACCAGAGGGTGCCTTGGCTGTCTCGGATACGAGATACTGACCGGATGCCAAGGGCCGTCCCCGCTGCCACCGCCACGCTGCGGGTCCTGCACTTCCTCGCATCCCGCACCAGCCCCGTCCCCGCTGGCCGCATCGCCGAAGCGGTCGGCCTGCCGCGGTCGACCACCTACCACCTCCTGGCCGCCATGGCCGCGGAGTCGTTCGTGGTTCACTTCCCCGAGGAACACACCTGGGGCATGGGGGTGGCCGCCTGGGAGGTTGGTCAGGGCTTCACCCGCCAGGAACCGCTGGCGCGACTGGCCCGCCTGCCTTTGGCTCGACTGGTGGATGAGGTGCACCAGCCGGCCCACCTGGCTGTCCTCCATGGCGCGGACGTGCTTTACATCCTGCAGGAACGCGCCCCGGGCAGGCCTCCCGTGGTGACCGATGTCGGCGTCCGGCTGCCGGCGCACCTGACCGCCTCTGGACGCGCCATCATGGCCGGCCTCCCCCGCGCCCAGGTCCGCGCGCTGTACCCCTCGTCGGCAGCGTTCGTCGATCGAACCGGGACGGGGCCCCGCAGCCCGGCCGAGCTGCGCCGAGAACTGACCCTGACCGCTGATCGGGGGTACGCCTGGGAGGATTCCGAAGTGACCCCCGGCTTCTGCTCGGTCGCCATGGCCGTGCACTCGACGGCTACCATGGCCGCGGTCGCGGTGACCTGGGACGCGCAGTTGGTGGACGACGTCGACCCGATTCTCACCAGCATGCGGCAGACCGTCGCCACCATCGAGCAGCGACTACGGTGACGGCTGGAGGGAGGCGTCATGGCTGAGGTTGCCGCCGGTGTCGACGCGCTGCAACGGGTCCTTCGCAGTGCGCGCGAGGGCCGCTCACGCGCAGGCGTCAGGATCACCGCCCTGCGCGACGTCGAGTCGCTCACTCGGGCAGCCACCCTCTTCGCGACGGTGTGGGGGGTCGATCCAACCTCACCCCCGATGGCCCCGGGCCTTCTCGTCGCGCTGGCCCACAGCGGCAACTACGTGGTGGGCGCCTACGACGGCGATCGGTTGGTGGCCGCCTGTGCCGCCTTCTGGCACGACCCTGCCCGGCGCGCCCTGCACTCCCACATCGCCGGCGTCCTGCCGGAGGCGGCCGGACGGGGCATCGGCCGCGCCCTGAAGCTGCACCAGGCCGCCTGGTGTGCGGAGCGTGGCGGTGACGAGATCACCTGGACCTTCGACCCGCTGGTCGCCCGTAACGCTCATGTGAATGTGACCAGCCTCGGCGTGCGAGCGGTGTCGTACCTGCCGGACTTGTACGGCCCGATGACCGACGGCCTCAACGTTGGCCACCCTACCGATCGGCTGCTGGTCAGCTGGGACGTGTCCGCCGTCAGGCTCCCCCGGTCGCTGCCAGCCAGCGTCGACGGTGCTGCCCTCGTGGTCGAGTCCGGCGTGCCCCGTCCAGTGCTGGAGCTGAGCGGGGACTGGACCACGTGCAGCGTGGCCGTCCCAGACGACATCGAGACGCTACGGCGCCTCGATCGTGATGGCGCCCTCCTGTGGCGGCTTGCCCAGCGTGCCGTGCTCGGCGGCCTGCTCGGAGGCGGTTGGCAGATCATCGGTTTCGACACGTCACGGGGCTACATCCTCGAAAGGAGCGACGCCGATGCGCCTGCTGGCAATTGACCTGATCACCGTGCGGATGCCGCTGGTCAGCCCGTTCGTCACGTCCTTCGGGGAGCAGAACGAGCGCACTCCGCTGCTGCTCGCGCTGACCGCCGAGCTGGGCGGACGCGTCGTCACGGGGTGGGGCGAGTGCGTCGCGTTGTCCGACCCGGTCTACTCACCGGAGTACCTGGACGGTGCCAGGGACGTGTTGCGTCGCTTCCTGATCCCCCGACTGATCGCCCACCAGGCTGCCGGCGGTCGAGTCACGGCCGCCACAGTGGCAGGCCTGCTGCACGCCACCGTGGGCCATCGGATGGCGAAGGCCGCCCTCGAACTGGCCGTGCTGGACGCCGAACTGAGGCTGGCGAGGACGTCGTTGGCCAGCTACCTCGGCGTCACCGCGACCCAGGTTCCCTCCGGGGTGTCGGTGGGGATCCAGCCCAGCGTTGGCGCGCTGCTCGACGTCGTGGGTGACTACCTGGCCCAGGGCTATCTGCGGATCAAGCTGAAGATCCGGCCCGGCTGGGACGTCGAACCCGTGCGGGCCGTGCGGGAGCGTTTCGGCGACATCCCGCTTCAGGTGGACGCGAACACCGCCTACCGACTCAGCGACGCCCCAGCGCTGCGGCGACTGGACGAGTTCGACCTGCTGTTGATTGAGCAGCCACTCGGCGAGGACGACCTTCGCCAGCACGCGGTGCTGGCCCGGCAGGTGCGGACGCCCATCTGTCTGGATGAGTCGATCACCTCGGCGGCGGCGGCAGCGGACGCGATCAGCCTGGGGGCGACCTCGGTGATCAATATCAAGCCAGGACGCGTCGGCGGGTATCTCGAGGCCCGGCGGATCCACGACCTCGCCCGGGCGCACGGGGTGGCGGTGTGGTGCGGCGGAATGGTCGAAACCGGCATCGGCCGTGCCGCCAACGCCGCGCTGGCAGGCCTGCCCGGCTTCACCCTGCCAGGCGACATCTCGGCCTCCGACCGGTTCTTCGCCCAGGACATCACACCTCCCGTGGTGCTCAATGGGGGGCACGTCGACATCTGGCAGGGTGCGGGCATCTCCCCCGTCCCGATCCCCGAAGTCATCGACGAACTCGTGATCGACCGGGTGATCGTCCCGTTTGTGGAACGCTTGGGCTGAAAGGCTCGCGCTCGAGGGGGTAAGCATGCGAACGTGTACCTATGTCAGAACAAACTGATCGCCTGTTCCCGGGCAGGCACTTCATCAACGCCACCCTTGAGGCGGTCGAGACCAAGGCCGCGATGTCAACCCAGATCACCGTCCCCTACCTGCAGCGGGCAGGCATGGCCGGAATCCTGATCGGGACCTTCTATGGGGCCTACTACTCGACAGTCGCCGTCTTCGCCCAGATTCCCGCTGGGGAGACCACGCTGGTCGGTGTTGGCCGGTTGCTGGGTTCCCTCGTCTTCGGGTGGGCGCTGGTCTTCATCTACTTCACGAAGTCGGAACTACTCACCTCGAACATGATGGTGGCCACGATCGGGGTCTACCACCGCCGGATCACGTGGCAACGCGGGTTGTCGCTGCTAAGCCTGTGCTTCCTGGGCAACGCCCTGGGAGGCCTGCTGCTGGCAGTCCTGGTGAGAGGCAGCAGCCTCGCCCAAGGAGCCGTCCTGGAGCAGATGACCCACTCGGTCGATGTCAAGCTTGCCTACATCACGGCAGGCTCGACCGGGATGCTCGACCTGTTCACACGTTCGATCCTGTGCAACCTGATGATCAACGTCGCCATGCTGCTGATCTACAACGGTTACCTGCACGACGACCTGACCAAGTCGCTGGCCATGGTCATGGCGGTGTTCATCTTCGCCTTCCTCGGGCTCGAGCACTCGGTCGCCAACACCGTCCTGTTCACCATCGTCGGGCTGAAGCAGGGCATCGATGTCGGTCTCGCCGCGGCCAACGTCGGGATTGCGCTGCTGGGCAACTTCATCGGAGGCGGGCTCTTGATCGGCCTCTACTACGCCTACCTGAACGACGATCGCCGCCACCTCGATTCCGGCGACTCGGAGCAGGCCTGAGGGTCGTGGCCACCGACCCCCTGGTGGGCTGGTAGAAAAGGCGACATCGATCACAGCGGAGGACATCGTGACGCAGAAGCAGGGAACAGCCGCAGGGCGCCTGAGAGCGCGGCTCCAGAGTCCGATCAGGCTCACGCGCGGTACAGCCCTGGCCGGTGCCGTCGGCATCGCGCTGGCCGGCGGACTGGTCGGCGGCGGGATCTCCGCTCTTCGGTCGGCCTCAGGCAGTTGTGACGCCGTCTCGCTGGCGACGCGCTCATTACCCGCGGTGGTCACCATCTTCGTCACCGGCCAGGCCGGCTCCGGTTCAGGGAGCGGCGCCGTCATCGCCGCCGACGGTGTCATCGTCACCAACGACCACGTCATCCACGCCGGACGCGAGCAGGGCTCGATCCAGGTCCTGCTCAACAACGGGCAGGTCTACCCGGCGAAGGTGGTCGGCACGGACTCGGTCACCGACCTGGCCGTGCTCAGCATCGACGCGAAGAACCTGCCGACGATGCCGATCGCCAACGGGGAGACCTTGCAGGTCGGCCAGCCCGTGGTCGCCATGGGAGCACCGCTCGGGTTGACGGGAACCATCACGGCCGGCATCGTGAGCGCCCTCAACCGCGACGTCCCCGCCCCGAAGGCCTCCGGCGGTACGACCGTGCTGGCCCGATCGATCCAGACCGACGCGTCGATCAATCCCGGCAATTCCGGGGGTCCGCTGTTGGACTGCCGCGGCCGCCTGGTCGGCATCAACACTGCGATTTCGACGGTACCGAACGCCGAGGGCGCCGCCGGGGGAGGCAGCGTCGGCATCGGGTTCGCCGTCCCTGCCGACATCGTCACCCGGATCACCCAGCAACTGCGGTCCTCCGGCCGGGCCGCGCATCCGTGGCTGGGTGCGGCCGTGTCTGAAGTGGACGCGAGCCTCGCGGCCCGGCTGGGGACCCCGACCGGGCTGTACGTCCAGCAGGTGGTCTCCGGTGGCCCGGCCGACGAAGCTGGTCTGCAGCGCGGCGACATCATCACGCGCATCGAGGGCCAGACGGCTTCGCAACTCGGACTGACCTGGCTGCTGGTCAACTCCGAGGTCGGGCGAGTGGTGACGGTCGACTACCAGCGGGGTGCCGAAGCTCGCACCGCAACGGTCACCCTCGCCGAACAGCCCTGAGCCTGCGCCGGGCCAGAAGCGCCCAGGTGCGCCGCACCGACGCCCGCCGCCGACGCCCCGCTCACTGGTCAGCCGCGTACCGCGTCCGGTCGTCCAGCACGGCCAGTACCCGGTCGTTGGTCACCGGGTCGGCCAGGCTGATGCGCACCCCGTCGCCGGGGTAGCCACGGACGAGGATGTCGGCGGCGTCGAACGCGTCCATCAACTGGGCGAACAGGGAGCCCTTGGCTCGCAGCCAGACGAAGTTGGCCTGGCTGTCCGGCGTCTTCCAGCCCGCGGCCCGCAAGGCCGCCAGCATCCGGGCCCGCTCGGCCATCACCGCGGTCGATCGGCGTACCACCTCGTCCCGCGCGGCCAGCGCAGCGACGCCCGCGGCCTGCGCGACTGCGCTGACGCCGAACGGAATGGCGGTGCGGCGCAACGCCTCGGCGATGGGCTCCGCCGCCAGCGCGTAACCCACTCGCAGCCCAGCCAGCCCGTACGCCTTCGACAGGGTTCGAAGCAGGCACAGGTTCGGGTAAAGACGGAGCAGATCCAGGCTGACGCTCGACCCGGCGGGCGCGCAGAACTCCAGGTACGCCTCGTCGAGGACGACAAGGACGTTCCCAGGCACGGCGTCCAGGAAGGCCTCGAGGGCGGCAGCCGGGATAGGCACCCCGGTGGGATTGTTCGGCGAGCAGAGCAGCACCACCCGGGTGCGGTCGTTGACGGCCGCAGCCATGGCGGCCAGATCGTGGCCCTCGTCCGGCAGCAGGGGGACGCGAACCGCCACCGCGCCGGCGATCGCGGTCAGGATTGGATACGCCTCGAAAGAACGCCAGGCGAAGATGACCTCATCACCGGCGTCACAGAACGCGGTGATGACCTGCTGCAGGATGGCAACGCTGCCGGGGCCGACAGCCACCTCGTCCATCGGTCTCCCGACACTGGCGGCGATCGCCTCCCGCAGTGCGACGCACCCCATGTCGGGGTAGCGATTGGCTCGTTCCCCCGCCGCGACGATGGCCTCCACGACCCCCGGCAGCGGCGGTTCGTGACTCTCGTTGGAGGCGAGGGCAGCGCTGTTCGGGGAGACGGCGCGACGCCCGGCGACATAGCCTGGAAGGCCGAGGACGGACTGGCGAGGAACCACAGCCAGGTCGGGAGCAGTTGACACGTGGGCATCATCTCAGGTTCGCGCCGAAGCTGAACTCCTCGACCACGCGGTAACGAGGGCCACCGTGCGTCAGTTCGGAGTCGATCAGCACGAAGCCGTTCGTCATCCAGTCGACGTCGCCGAAGCTCTCGAGCACGCCGAGCCAGCCCCTCGCCCGGAAACCGCGATTGCTGCGAGCCATCGTGAGGTGCGGACGGTAGTGCCCGCCCTCGACGGCGATGCCGGCGCGCGCTGCGGCCGTCCGCGTGCGGCCGGCGAGGTGCGCCAGTTCGGGGCTCCCGGCACGCACTCCGACCCACAGGACGCGAGCCGCATCGGGATGCGGAAAGCAGCCGGCGCCCCCGAGTCCCAGGCGGAACGGCGTAGCGCTCCCGGCCACCTGGGCCAAGTTCTCCACCAACTGGTCGACCTGGGACACCGCGACGGCCCCCAGGAAGGCGAGGGTCAGGTGCCAGTGATCGGCGGCCACCCACCGCAACGGGGGATCGTGCGGCCGCCCGACGTGCTGGCGTCGGGGTTCCACCAGAGCATCCAGCGTGGCGATGACGGGTGCCGGGGGCATCACGGCGACAAACACTCTGTTCGGCATGGATTGACGGGGGTTGACGGCAGATCCCTTCACCCATTGTGTCATCCCAAACCCCAGCACCCAGCTGGTCGGCGGCTCCGGATCCACAGCACCACACACGGCGCTTCCCCGCGGGGAATATCCTTGTCCCCGACTACCAGCGAGGAGCATCATGTCCGGCACAGCAGAGATCCACGACGCAATCCTGATCCCGACGAAGCTTGAACTGCTGGCAGCCTGGCTGCCGGCCCAGCCCTGGTTCGAGGGCAACGCCGACGACCTCACGAAAGTCGCGTCCTTCCGGTTCGTCGACCCTGAAGGCGAGGTCGGAATCGAGACCATCCTGGTCGCCTCCGCCGGCGTCACCTACCAGGTCCCGGTCACCTACCGTGGCGAGCCCCTGGAAGAGGCAGCAAGGGCGCTGATCGGCGAACTGGATCACTCCGTCCACGGACACCGCTGGGTGTACGACGCTGTCGGCGACCCGGTCTACGTGACCGAACTCTTCCGCGTGATCCACGAAGGCGATAACGAAGCGGACCTGTCGCTGGGCGAGAAGACCATGACCGCCGAGGGCACCGGGATCACGTCCGTGTCCAATGCAGCGACCGAGGCGGCGCGGATCGTGCGTGTGCTGGACGGCGAGCACGTGCCCCCCGGGCGGCTCCCGCTCGGCGTTCTGAACGGCTCCTGGTCGGACGCAAACGGCAAGCACGAGCAGATCCTGGCGGTCGTTCGCTGATTCTGCGCCCTGGCCGCACCCGTCGGCCACTCCCAGGAACCGCTTGTGAGGAGACACCATGACGGCCGCCGACAAGTCAGCATCTGAGCTTCAGCGACGCCTCGCCGCGCTGGAATCCGAAAACGCCGCGCTGCGACAGGCCGTCACCGAGCCGGCACCGGTCCGTCACGGCGGCATCGGAAGGGCCGTGGTGGCGGCGATCCTCATCGTGCTGGGCGTGCTGCTGGCGCCGGTGTCGGTGGCGACCGGGTGGGCGAAGGCGACCCTCACCGACACCGATTCCTTCGTGGCCACCTATGCGCCACTGGCCCACGACCCCGAGGTGCAGCAGTTCATCGTCGACCGAACGGTCAGCGCCATCGACGAGAAGCTGAACATCGATGGGCTGGTGTCGGACATCATCAGCGGCCTGACCGGTCTCGGCACTCCCCCGCGCGCGACCGCTGCGCTGCAATCGCTCCAGGGACCCGCGGCCCAGGGCATCCGGGCCACGATCACTCGGTCGGTCGAGCGCATGGTCCGCTCGGATTCCTTCGCGACCCTCTGGGCAGAGACCATGCGGGTCAGCCATCGGCAAACGGTCCAGTTGCTCGAGAACAACCCTGAAGCGCTGCTGCGCGCCGGCCAGGACGGCAGCATCGGGATCCAGCTGGGACCGATCATCTCCACAGCGAAGGAACGCCTGCTGGCGGAAGGATTCAGCCTCGCCTCGGCCATCCCCGCGATCAACCGGACGGTGGTCCTCGCGCAGGTTGACGCGATGCCGGCCATCCAGGCGATCTACGCCACCACCCTCACCGTCGGCCTGTGGCTGCCGTGGGTCGTTCTCGCCCTCCTGGTGGGAGGCGTGTTGTTGTCCCGCAGCAAGCCAAGGGCCACGATCTGGGCGTCCGCCGGCTTCGGCCTATCGATGTTGGCCCTGCTGATCGGGTTCGGCGTCGCCAAGATCGCGATGCTCGCCTCGATCCCGCCGACGGTACTCCCTGGAGCAGTCGCTGAGACCCTGTTCGACACCGCCACCGAGTCGATGCAGCGTACTGCGACCGTCGCTTTTGTCGCAGGCCTGGCGGTGGCAGTGGTGGCCTGGCTGGCTGGCCCGTTCCACACCCCGCGCAAGCTCCGGCGGCTCTACACCGACGCGGTGGGGCACCTCCGGGGCGCGGCCGCCGGGCATGGCCTGGACACCGGCCGGGTCGGAGTCTGGGTTCATCGGCGGCGCACCCTGTTGCTGGCCGGCATCGGCCTCGCGGCGGGCCTGGTGCTGGTCTTCGTGCGGCCGCTCACTCCTGCGGGGATTCTTTGGACGTTGGTCATCGGGCTGCTGGCGGTGGTGGCCGTCACGCTGGTGGAGCGGCCACCCGAATCCGTCCAGGCGACGCCAACACCCGAGCCTGCGCCACAGGGCACGCCCGAGCCAACCGTGGAGTTGCCCGACATCCGTCTCTGAGGGAGGACGTGGAGATGCCCGCGCATTCTGTTGAGACGTCTGAGCGGCTAGTCGAACAGCTGGCAACCTCCGACGATCCGGTGCTGGCCTACCAGGCCAGCCTGCTCCGCGGGCTGGATCCCGAGTCACCGCAAGCACGAGCGCTGCGTGACGGCATCGCCGAGTCGCCCATGGCAGCCGCGTTGCTGCGGGTCTTCGAGCAGGATTCCAAGACGATGCATCACACCTACCGCAAGTGGCAGGGCCCGCACTGGACACTGACCAGCCTGGCCATGATCCACTACCCGCCCGGGGACGAGCGCTTGCGTCCGCTGGGTCGGTTGGTCCACGACTGGCTGTTCTCGAGACACTTCCTGCAGCCGCCCCTCACCGGGGTCTACCCCGGCCAGGAGTCCCGGGTCCGGCACTGCGCTTCCATGGACGGCAACGTGATCTGGGCCTGCGTACGGCTGGGGCTCGAGGAGGACCGCACCCAAGAGGCGGTGAACCGGCTCATCGGCTGGCAGTGGCCCGACGGGGGCTGGAACTGCGACAAGCGGCTCCAAGCCACCAACTCCTCATTCCAGGAATCGCTGATCCCGGCGCGGGGGCTACACGCCTACGGACGCAAGCACAACGACGCCCCGGCGTTGGAGGCTGCCCAACGCGTGGCCGACCTGGTGCTCCAGCGGCGCCTGTTATGGCATCAGCGTGACGGCGCCCTGATCGTGCCGGACTGGGCCGGCAAGCCGGGGCCTGACCGGATCCACTACCCGATCCAGTTCTTCGATGTGTTGTTCGCCCTGCAGGTGATGGCTGACCTCGGACGGCTGAGTGACCCGCGCTGCAGGGATGCGCTAGAGCTGCTGGAATCCAAGCGACTCGCCGACGGCGGTTTCCCGCTGGAGGCGCCGAACACGGTCACTGCCGATCGGGTCGTCAGCCGAGGCAGCTACGCCGACTGGGGGCCCTCCGGGGCCCGCCGCAGCAATCCGCTGGTGTCGCTGGCCGTCCTGGCCGTGCTCCGCGCGGCCGCTCAGGCACGCGATCACAGCGACTGAGAGCCGACCTGGTCAGCGAGCCCGCTCACTCCACGGCGGCCGAGTGCTTGCCATGACGGCCTCAAGATCACGAAGCGTTGTCCCGACCAATGTCTCGAGTCGGGTCCAGGTGGGGGCCTCGACCAGCGGTGCGTCGTTCGGCACTCCGATCGCGACCGTTCCGGCGGCGATGGCGGCCGCCAGCCCGGTGGGTGAGTCCTCGATAGCGACACACGATGCCGGGCTCACTCCGAGCCGCTCAGCGGCGAGCAGGTAGGGCTCTGGGTCAGGCTTACCCCTCACCACGTCCTCGCCCGCGACGATGCTGTGAATCGCCCCTGCCGGCAGCGCCTCAGCCACCAGGCCAGCCATGGAGCGCGAGGAGGTGGTCACGATCGCCTGCTTGACCCCGGCCTCAGCGAGCCCGCTCACCAGTTCAACGGCCCCCGGGCGCCAGAGAACCTGGGATCGCAACGCGGTGGTCACCTCGTCGGTGAGCCGGTCGGTGATCTCGACGACGCTGAGCCGAACTCCCACAGCCTGCAGCGCCACCGCCGTGACGTCCATGTCACTGCCGACCAGCCGCAGCCCGTCCTGGTGCGACCAGGATCCGCCGTGCTCGGACACCATCCTGGTCTGGGCCTCGATCCACAACGGCTCGGAATCGATCAGGGTGCCATCCATGTCCCACAACACCGCGGCCACGCTGAACTCGATCACAGCACCCTCCTGCTTGCCCGGCGGCGAATTTGTCCGACGGGGTCCGCCGCGGTCACCCCGCAGCACCCTCATCCTGCCAGGTGGCCCACCGGCGGCCGCAAGCCCGCCCAGTTCAGCCGGGCTAACAGATGATTCGCCGTCGCCACGGCCAGCTATGAACGACTCGTTGACAGCAGTGTGTCGATCTGACAGGTTCGGTCGTCGTGCGGGATGACCAACAAGCTGCGGAACGCCTCGATCAGGGGCGGGACGTGATCTCCTCGGCTGGCGCCTCTGGCCCTGGGCGGCCATGACCCATCAGTCACCAGCTTCGCTGCTCACGCTCCACGGCGTGCGGGTGCTGGGTGGCCCGTCGACTGCGGCGATCGCTGAGCGATTCAATCTGCCCGAACGCGAGGTCAGTGAGCACCTCCTGGACGGGCAGGCGTTCGGCTGGGTGACCCGGCACGACTTCTTCGGAGAAACGTGGTCACTGACCGAGCGTGGCCGGTTCGAGAACGAACGCCAACTCGCCGCCGAACTGGACGCTGCCGCCGCGCGTGAGGCCGTCACCCGGGCACACGCCACGTTTCTCCCGCTGAACCGGCGTCACGGCCAGGCGTGCACCAACTGGCAGCTGCGGCCGACCCGTTGGGACCAGCTGGCGTTCAACGACCACACCGACCCGGTCTGGGACGACGCCGTGCTGGCCGAACTCGAGGCCGTCGACGACGAACTCCGCGACCTCGGCGCAGTGCTCACCGGAGCCCTGTCTCGCTTCGGCGGCCACGCCGAGCGCCACCGATCCGCCCTCCACCGCGTCCGTCGAGGCCAGCACGAGTGGCTCGACGCGCCTGACCGTCCGTCCTGCCAACTGGTGTGGATCCAACTCCACGAAGACCTACTCGCGACCCTCAACATCCCCCGCGGTGCTGACTCCTGACGTCGGTAGCTGCAGGGCCGCGTGGAACAGGCAGCGCGCTCACGGCCGCTTCGGCCGCATGGTTCGCGACCCACGGCCAGGTTGACGCCTGAACGGGCTATCCGCTCGCTTCCGAAGGGGAGGGCCACTGGGCGGATGGGGCCCGGGGTCTCCGCGTGACGACGACCTCGCCGGAATCAATCGCGCGTTCGTCTCCGCCAAGGGCAGCGTCGAGAGACTCAGGGAGTCCGACGGGGTCGGTAGGGACGACGCCGAGCCGCCTCGACGCTGGGCCTTGGAGCGCCGGGCGGCGCTGGTCACCAGAGGCCGTAGATCGGACCCACGAAGAAGTAGGCCACCAAACCGATGGTGTTGATGAAGCCGTGCGCCAGAACGGCCGCCCACACGCTGCCGTATCGGAACCTCAGCCACGCGAAGAAGAGCGCGTCGATGAAAGTCGTGATGACACCGATCTGGCCCTGCTCGGTGTGCGCCCAGCCGAAGGCCGCGGCCGCCAGGAATCCCGCGGCCCACGTCGCCCGAACGCCACCGCCAAAGACCTCCCGGGCCCGGGTCAGCAGGAAACCCCGATAGGCGATCTCCTCGCCGCAGGCGGCCCAGCAGGTGCACCGGCCACCAGCCGCACGCTCGAGGCTTCACCAGGCCCAGCGTGCTGAGTGGTTCTCTCCGAATCACCAGCGACAACCCCGCGAGCGCCAGCAACACGAGAGTAGGAAGCAGTAGGTCAAGAGCGACCGCGACCATTGCCAACGCGACCTCAGCCGCGGCGGCCAACCGGCGCAACGGGAGGCGCGGCATCGCGCTGTTGAAGGGCGTGGGTCGCGAAGCACCAGCGCCACCAGCGGCGAGGTCATCGTTCTTCTGGTCGTTCATCGGCTCTCACGAGTGCGATCAGGAACGCTGGGCGGGTCAGGACGGAGGGCCATCGCGGTGACGCCACCAGTACGCCAGTCCGGCTTCGACCAGCCCGATCACCGCGATCACCGGCTGCAGGAAGAAGTACACCTGAAGCAACGCCAGCTGCACAGCGATCCACACCAACAGCGAGCCCCCGGCCAGGAGGCCGGCCAGGATGCCCAGCTGTGGACGACCCGGCAGCAGGATGACGGGCACGACAGCGAGGAGGTGTGGCACTCCGATCAGGCCGATCAGGACCCACCCCGGCCCCACCCAGGTCTCAAACGGGGTCCGCACCAGCCAATCGGCGGGCAGCTTCCAGCTGTCGGTGATCAACCCGACGCCGCCGCTGAAGGCCTGATAAGCCACGAAGAGCTCCACCGCCGCCAGCGTCCACGCCTGCCAGGGGCGTCTGGGCCGCGCAGCCGTGTTCATGGGCATGGCCATCAGCGTAGACGCGACGCGATCGGGGTGTGTCTGAGAAGCCGTAGAACCCCTTGGTTACAAGGGGTTCTACTCTGTGGGCGACACTGGGATCGAACCAGTGACCTCTTCCGTGTCAGGGAAGCGCGCTACCGCTGCGCCAGCCGCCCGAGGTGGAGACGGGATTTGAACCCGTGTACACGGATTTGCAGTCCGTTGCCTCGCCTCTCGGCC
>JBAVKY010000273.1:0-2790 GCA_049688555.1 Propionicimonas sp. | reverse complement strand
AACGGCGGCCCGGCCGGTCAAAACGGCTACCGGACGGTCAACCTCGGCGCCGATCACCCCTACGTCGCCGGCGGCCTGCCGATGGACGTCGCCGGGGTGGGCTTCGGCCAGAACGAGTGTTTCGCCTTCCAAGCCCGCGCCTTCCTTGAGGAGGTCGCCGGTCTCGACGAGGCGGCATCACTGCCGCGCAACGCGTCCTTCGACGAGGGCGTCCACAACATGGAAATCATGGCAGCGGTCGCAGAGTCCGCCGCCGACAACGGAAAGTTGGTGAACCTGTGAGGCTCGGTGTTTACAACGCGATCCTGCACGACCGCTCCTTGGACGAAGCCCTGGTGGCGATCGCGAGCGTCGGCCTGACCGGCATCGAGATCAATTCCGGCGGGTTCCTGCCGCCGGTCCACATGCCCGAGATCGACGACATCGTGGCCAGCCCGGCCGCAGCCAAGGCCTATCTGGCCCGCTTCGAGGGCACCGGGGTGGAGATCGCCGGGTTGAACTGCAACGGCAACCCGCTGCACCCGAATGCGCTGATCGCCGAGAAGCATGCTGAAGACATCCGCCGCTCGATCCGAGCCGCCGCCGCGCTCGGCCAAGACCGGGTCGTCACCATGTCCGGCCTGCCGGGCGGTGAGCCAGGCGCGTCCTACCCCAATTGGATCGTCAACGCCTGGAACTCCGCTGGGCTCGACGTCCTCGACTACCAATGGGAGGTCGCCGTCCCGTTCTGGCAGGACATCGACCGGTTCGCCGGGGACCACGGCGTGAAGGTCGCGTTGGAACTACACCCGCAGAACTTGGTGTTCAACACCCGCGACGTGCGCAAGTTCATCGAGCTGACCGGAGCCACCAACGTCGGAGTCGAGCTGGATGCGTCGCACCTGTTCTGGCAGCAGATGGACCCGATCGCGGTCGTCCGAGAACTGGGCCCGCTGATCTTCCATGCCGCGGCCAAGGACGTGCGGATCAACACCGAGCACGCCCGGCTCTACGGCGTCCTCGACAACGGATTCCGCCGGCTTTCACCCGATGAGCCGCGCACGAACCTGGGCGGCGACGAGTGGTGCAACGAGTGGCCGAAGGACTCCGCGTGGGACTTCGTGGCTCTGGGCAAGGGTCACGACGAGGCCTACTGGGCCGAGTTCATCAAGGCCCTGACCGAGGTGGATCCCAACATGTGGCTCAACATCGAGCATGAGGACACCGAACTCGGCCGCATCGAAGGACTCGAGGTGGCGGCTGCTGTGCTGAGGGCAGCCAACACCTCGCGGGACATCTGATCCGGCCCACAGATCAGGGGTTCAGGTCATTGACCTGAACCCCTGATCTGTCCCTCCTGGCTACTTCTTCTTGCTGAAGATGACGTCGACCGCAACCGCGAGGATCAGGATCGCGCCCTTGAACATGCCTTGGTAGTACGGGTTGACGCCCATGAGCACCAGACCGCTCTGCAGCGCCATCAGGATCAGGACGCCCACGAGGGTGCGCGGAATCGAACCGAAGCCACCGCTCAGCTTGGTGCCGCCGATGACCACGGCCGCGATGGAGTCAAGCTCGGCACCGGGCAGGGCCACCGGGGAGGCCGTACCGAGCCGGGAGGTGAGCATGACTCCCGCCATTCCGCCGACCACCGCAGCCACGACATAGGCCGACGCCAGCACGTTGCTGGACTTGATGCCGGCCAGCCGCGCCGCCTCTTCATTCCCGCCGACGGCGTAGATGTGGCCGCCCCAGCGAGTGTAGGCGAGAGCGACGTGGGTGATGACTGCAATGATCGCGAACCAGTAGATGATTCCCGGGAGGCCGAACAGCTGCCAGGAAACCAGACCGAGCAGCCACGGCGCCAGGTTGATGACCGAGCCGCCGTCGTTGACCAGAAGGGCGACCGACGTGAGGATGGTGTACATACCCAGGGTCACGACGAACGGGTTCACCTTGGCTCGGGAGATCAGGATGCCGTTCACCAGGCCGACCACGATCGAGGCTGCGATGGCCAGCAGGAGGGCGATTGGGCCCAGCCCGCCGAAGATCGCGACGACCATGCCGGCGACCACCGCGGTCTTGGCGATACCGATGTCGAAACCGCCGGTCAGCATGACCACGGTCTGGCCCAGGGCGAGGATGCCGATCACCGAGGAGCTGAGCAGGATGTTGCGGATGTTCGCTTGGCTCAGGAACTCCGGCCTGGCGATCGTGAACCCGACCAGCAGGAAAGCGAAGAAGATCAGCAGGCCGTTGCGCTTGAGCATCGGGACCAGCTTCGGCGCCATCCGCTTGAACCAGCTAGGGCTCTGCGTGGTCGCCTTGGTCACGCCTCCCGCGGGGGGCTTGGAGTGTTGTGTAGTAGTCATCAGGAGGCCTTCGTGGTAGTTGTCGGGCGGACTCGGGCATGGAGGATCGCCTCTTCGGTGGCGTCCTCACCAGGCATTTCGGCGACGACCTGGCCGTCGACGAAGACCAGAACGCGGTGGCTCATGCCCTGAAGCTCCGCGTGGTCGGCCGACACCAGGATGACGGCCATCCCGCTGTCTGCCAGGGCGACGATCTGGTCATAGATCTCGCGGCGGGCACCCACGTCGACGCCGAGCGTAGGCTCGTCAAGGATGAGCAGCTTCGGTGTCACCGCGGCCCAGCGGGCCAACAGCGCCTTCTGCTGGTTGCCCCCGCTGAGTTCGCCGATCTCCTTGTTCGGGGACGAGGTGCGGACATCGAACTGTTGGATGAGCTCGACGCCGACCTTTCGTTCCTGGGCGGGGATCAGGAATCCGGCGTGTGAAAGGTCCTCAGACT
>JBAVKY010000272.1:0-5024 GCA_049688555.1 Propionicimonas sp. | reverse complement strand
AAGAAAGCGAGTTCGTCGACTCGATCGTTGCCGACATCGAATGGCTGGGGTTCCAGCCCGACCGGCTGCTGCACGCCTCCGACTACTTCGGCCAGCTCTACGACTGGGCCGAATACCTGACCGAGCGCGGTCTGGCATTCGTGGACGATCAGGACATCGAGACCATCTCGGCCCAGCGTGGTGGGTTCGGCAAGCCCGGCATCGACAGTCCTTTCCGAACTCGCAGTGTCGAGGAGAACCTCGACCTGTTCAGGCGGATGCGCGGCGGCGAATTCGCTGATGGCTCCCGGGTCCTGCGGGCGAAGATCGACATGAACCACGAGAACATGGCCCTGCGCGATCCGGTGATGTACCGGATCCGGCATCGTCACCACTTCCGGACCGCCGACGAGTGGTGCATCTACCCCACGTACGACTGGGCGCACGGGCAGAGCGACGCGATCGAGCGGGTCACCCACTCCATCTGCACCTTGGAGTTCGACACCCATCGTCCGCTGTATGACTGGTACCTCGCCCACCTGCCGCTGCCGGCGGAAGCTCCCCGGCAGATCGAGTTCGCCCGCCTCGAGCTCACCCACACCATCACCAGCAAGCGCCGTCTGGCCAAGCTCGTCGGCGATGGCGTCGTGGACGGCTGGGACGACCCCCGGATGCCGACCCTGCGGGGCCTCCGTCGCCGCGGCTACCCGGCAGCGGCGATCCGTGCCTTCTGCTCTGAAATCGGCACGACACGCACCAACAGCCGCCAGAGCATCGAAGCGCTCGAGTCCTACGTCCGCCGTCACCTGAACACCACAGCCCAGCGTCGGATGGTGGTGCTCCGTCCGCTGCGGCTCGTGATCGACAACTGGCCGCTCGACGAAGCCGGTGAGGCTGTCACCGAGTACTTCGAGATCGCCAACAATCCCGAGAACCCTGCCGACGGAACCCGCTCGGTGGCTTTCAGCGGTGAGTTGTTCATCGAGCGCGAGGATTTCGCCGAGGTGCCCCCACCGAAGTTCTTCCGGCTCTCGATCGGACGCGAGGTGCGGCTGCGCGGCGCCTACCTAGTGAGGGCCACGGTCATCGACAAGGACGCAAACGGCGAGGTCATCACGGTGCACGCCACCTACGACCCTGCCACCCGAGGCGGTGACGCCCCGGATGGCAGGAAGGTGAAGTCGACGATGCACTGGGTCGCTGCCCGACACGCCGTCGATGTCACGGTCGCGCTCTACGAGCGGCTGTTCACCGCGCCGGTGCCCGGCGACGACACCGGGGAGCCGCTGGACGACCTCAACCCGAATTCTCGCACCCTGCTCAGTGACGCCAAGGCAGAAGCCGCCCTGGCCGCGACGTCAGCGGGCGAGGTCGTGCAGTTCGAGCGACTTGGCTACTTCGCCCACGATTCCGGACAACCGCTGAAGTTCCACCGCACGGTGGGACTTCGCGACGAATGGGCGGCGATCCAGCGTCGGCAAGGTTGACCAAACCCTCTGGTCGATCCGCGTAGGCTGCCCGCATGACAGACGCGCAACAGTGGTTCGAGGACCATCTCGGCCCGGTCGAGATCATCGCCATCGAACTTCCCGCCACCTGGTCCAACGAGCCGTGGGAAGCCCTGCTCACTGCGGTCAACGCCCATGCGGTGCGAGTCCTTGACCTTGAGTTCATCCATCGGACGGCCGAGGACGAGGCCGAGGTCTTGGACGCGGCCGATCTTCCCGAAGCCATCGGAGTCGACATCGCCGCCTTCGAGGGCGCCTCCAGTGGGCTCCTGGATGACGACGACATCGTTGACCTGCTGGCCGAGATCGACGTCGGAACGACGATCGCCGTGCTGCTGGTGGAACACACCGCACTGTTGCCGACGATCCGGTCGTTCGAAGCCACCGGCTCGCGCCTGGTCGTCGACGGCCAGATCGGCCTCGAAGACCTCGAGACGGCCCTCGCGGCCACCGAAGACGACTGACAGGACGATCACGACATGGGACTTCTCAGGACAGCAGGACGCGTGGCCGTCGCCAGTTCGGTGCACGGAAGGGTGCAGCGCCGCCAGGCGCGACGTTGGGCCGCCCAAGATCAAACCGCAGCCCCCGTCGCCCCGGCGCCAGCCCTTCCGGCACCCGCGGCAGCGCCGAGCGCGAGTGACGACGTCATGGCCCGCAAGCTCGCGATGCTGACGCAGTTGGGCGAATTGAAGGCCGCCGGCGTCCTCACCGAAGCGGAGTTCGAGGCCAAGAAGGCCCTTATTCTCGCTGGCTGAAAGCCAACGGCACCTCGATGCGTTGAACCTGCGCAACCGGCTGACCGAGGGGCCGTTCGGCGTCTAGGGTGACTCCATGAGCGCCCAAGTGACCGTCGTTGGCGAAGCCCTGATCGATATCGTCGTCCCGCTGGACGGCCCGACCGCCGAGCACGTCGGAGGCAGCCCGGCCAACGTCGCGATCGGCCTGGCCAGGCTGGGACACCAGACCGAACTCGCCACCCATATCGGCACCGACCAACGCGGCAAGCGCATCGCCGACCTGATGGCTGCCGAGTCCGTCGCCATGACACCGGGCAGTCAGTCGGCGTCCCGGACGCCAACCGCACGGGCCACGCTCGACGCCGCAGGGGTGGCCAGCTACGAGTTCGACCTCGAATGGACCCTGGACCCCACACTCCCGGTACCCGCGGGAAACCACGTGCATACCGGTTCGATCGCAGCAACCCTTTCCCCCGGCGGTGAGGCGGTGCTGGCGATCGTGCGGAAAGCTCGGGAGCACTCCACCGTCTCCTACGACCCGAACGCACGCCCCACCCTGATGGGGAGCCCGGAGCAAGCACGTCCCATCATCGAGACCTTGATCAAGCTCAGCGACGTCGTGAAGGCCTCGGACGAGGACATCGCCTGGCTCTACCCTGGTCAAGACATCGCCGACGTGCTGCGTGGCTGGGCAACGGAGGGTCCGAAGGTCTGCGCTGCAACCCGGGGTGGCAGCGAGCTGCTCGTCTTGGTGGCAGGTGAGCTGCATCGGGTTCCGGCCTCGCGGGTCGACGTCGTCGATACCGTCGGCGCCGGTGATTCCTTCATGTCCGGGTTCATCTCGGGGCTGCTGGACGCTGCTCTGCTGGGCGGAACGGACGCCCGCGAGCGGCTGGCCACGGCCACCTGGGAGGACATCGCCCCGTCGGCGGACCGTGCAATGGCGTGCGCGGCCATCACCGTCTCGCGTGCCGGAGCGAACCCGCCCATCCGGGCGGAGCTCTGACTCAACCGAGTCGCGGGTAGCGGCCCCGAAAGTGGATCAGCGGGTCCGTGTCGTCCCCGGGTTCTACGTGCTCCAGCACGCAGGTCACAAGGTTCGACCAGCCCACCTCGGCGGTCGATTCCACCCGCACCCCGGCCCAGGTGCTGGCTGCCGCCAGCACCGGCCCCCAGGGACTCTGGTTGAAGGCCGCCTGCGCGAACCTTCCCCCCGGTGCCGGTGCCTGCCCGGCGAACTGTTCGGCGAGACCGCGCTGGCCGCCGCTGAGCACGGAGATGGCGGCTTTCCCCGTCCGGTCGAGGACGTCGCTGAGGTCGCTGAGCGGATCGAGCAGCACCAGGAGCCGTGGTGGGACCCCGTTGGCAACCATCGCCGACGACACCGTGAGCCCTGCCCACTCAACGGCGTGCTCCCCCGCGCACCACAGGGTGACCCCGCTGGCCAACCGCCCGCGTAGTTGGCGGACGGCGTCCCGGGCACCTTCTGGATCGGCGAATGGGTGCTCTCGATGGATGGTCATCGCTGCCGAGCGTACACAACAGCGCCGGCCCCACCCTCAGGTGGGACCGGCGCTGTCAGGCTGATGTGGGCCTAGATCACTTCAGGATCTTGGTCACGCGGCCGGCGCCCACGGTCCGTCCACCCTCACGGATGGCGAACTTCAGTCCGTCCTCCATGGCGATCGGCTTGTTCAGATGCACGATCATGTCGGTGTTGTCACCGGGCATCACCATGTCGGTGCCCTCGGGCAGCTGAACGACGCCAGTCACGTCGGTGGTGCGGAAGTAGAACTGCGGGCTGTAGTTGGAGAAGAACGGCTTGTGACGGCCGCCCTCTTCCTTGGTCAACACGTAGACGTTGGCATCGAAGTCAGTGTGCGGGGTGGCAGAACCCGGCTTGATGACGACCATGCCGCGCTCGACATCGTCCTTCTTGGTGCCGCGCAGCAGCAGGCCGACGTTCTCGCCCGCGCGACCCTCGTCAAGGATCTTGCGGAACATCTCGACGCCGGTGATGGTGCTGGACTGCTTCTTGTCGGCGATGCCGATGATGTCCACGGTCTCGCCGGTGCGAATGATGCCGCGTTCGATACGTCCGGTCACGACGGTGCCGCGGCCGGTGATCGTGAAGACGTCCTCGATGGGCATCAGGAACGGCTTGTCGGTCTCACGCTCGGGCTGCGGAATGTACTCGTCCACCGCATCCATCAACTCCAGGATGCTCGCGGACCACTTCGGGTCGCCGTTCATGGCCGGGAAGGCGGCCACCCGGATGATCGGGCAGTTGTCACCGTCGAACTCCTGGGCGGACAGCAGTTCGCGGACCTCGAGCTCGACGAGCTCGACGAGCTCTTCGTCGTCAACCATGTCGCACTTGTTCAGCGCCACGACCATGGCGGGCACGCCCACCTGGCGGGCGAGCAGCACGTGCTCCTTGGTCTGCGGCATCGGGCCGTCGGTGGCGGCGACCACGAGGATCGCGCCGTCCATCTGGGCCGCACCGGTGATCATGTTCTTGACGTAGTCGGCGTGACCTGGGCAGTCGACGTGAGCGTAGTGACGCTTCTCGGTCTGGTACTCGACGTGCGCGATCGAGATCGTGATGCCGCGCTGACGCTCCTCGGGAGCCTTGTCGATCTGGTCGAAAGCCGACACAGCGTTCAGCAGGGGGTACTTGTCGTGGAGCACCTTCGTAATCGCCGCGGTCAGCGTGGTCTTGCCGTGGTCGATGTGCCCGATGGTGCCGATGTTACAGTGCGGCTTAGTCCGCTCGAACTTGGCCTTTGCCACTTGG
>JBAVKY010000271.1:0-2299 GCA_049688555.1 Propionicimonas sp. | reverse complement strand
GGTGTGGGCGATGCCGGTCGGACACGCGGTGACGGCCACGATGACGCGAGCCGCCTCGACGGGCGCGACCGCCGTGGCCGCCGTGGCTGCTGCCGCGGCGGCGGCCTGCTCGGCCTCGTCCGGGGCGGTGGCCTTCTCGACCAGGGCGACGATCTGCTCGGGGCTGGTGGCCGAGCGTAGGCCCTCCAGGAACTCGGCCCGCATCAGCGAGCGGGCCAGCTTGGCCAGCAGCGTCAGGTGCGCGTCGTCGGATCCCTCCGAAGCGGCGATCATGAAGGCGATGTCCGCCGGACCGTCCGCTGCGCCGAAGTCGACGGCCGGCTTGAGCCGCGCGAAGGCGAGCGTGTTGGTCGTCACGGCACCGGAGCGGCAATGCGGGATCGCGATGCCGCCACCGAGACCGGTGACTGCCTTCTCTTCCCGGGCGAGGGCGTCAGCGGCCAGGCCATCGGCGTCCGCACGCCCGGAGGCACCGACGGTCTTGGCCATCGCCTTGATGACATCTGTCTTGGTGGGCCCCAGATCAACGTCCAACAGGACGAGCTCTGAGGTGATGAGCGGTTCGGACACAGGCTTCTCTTTCTCTTTTCGGTGCTGGGCGGGCGAGGGTCAGGGAATGGCGACGATGGTCACGCCACCGACGTTCAGTTGGTCGGGACGGGGCAGGGCCGTCCCGGCGAGCGACGCGGCGGCAGAGCCGTAAGCGACGGCCGTGCGGAGCAGGTCGGGGGCGCTGGCGCCGCGGGTGTGGGCCAGCACGTAGCCGGCCACCGAGGAGTCCCCGGCACCGACAGTGCTGCGCAGCGTGATGGGCGGCGGGCTGGCGTGCCAGGCCCCTTCCTGGGTGACGAGGACGGCCCCGGAGCCGCCGAGGGTGGCCATCACCGCGCGCACCCCTCGATCCAGGAGGGTTCGGGCGGCGGCCACGCAACTGGTGGGGTCGCCCGCCTTGGCGGAGGCCTCGAGTTCCTCCGCGTCCGCCCCGGTGAGCTGGGCCAGTTCCTCCGAATTCGGCTTCAGCAGGTCGGGAGCGGCTTCCGGGAACTGGTCGACCAGGGCCAGCAGCGGCGCATCGGAGGTGTCGACCGCGATCTTGCAGCCCCAAGGACGAAGCGCGCGCACCAGATCCGCGTACCAGTTCGTGGGGACGCCGGGGGGCAGCGATCCCGAGAGCACCACCCAGTCCGCGTGCTCCGACTCCAGCACCAACAGGTGGGCGAGTTGATCGATCGCCGCGGCGCTCAGCGTGGGGCCGGGCTCGTTGATCTTGGTCGTGGTGCCGTCCTGCTCGGTGAGGGTGATGTTGACCCGCACCTCGTCGGGCAGCGGCACGGAACGGTACGGCAGCGCGATGCGATCCAGCAGGGCCAGGATCGGGTCGCGGTGTCCGGCCGGCAGGATCGCCCGGACCGGGTGCCCGGCGGCGTGGATCACGCGGGCGACGTTGATGCCCTTGCCACCAGGCTCGACGGTCACGCTGGTGACGCGATTGACACCACCCCTGGCGAGGGGTTCGCCAAGCGTGGCCGTCCGGTCGAGGCCGGGATTCGCGGTGAGGGTAACGATCATGCGATGACCACTTCCAATCCCGCACGGACTAGATCCGCGCGATCGTTGTGTGAGATGCCGCTGTCGGTGATCAGGACATCGACGCTGCTGAGGGGGGCGAAGGTGACGAGCAACTCCACCCCGAGCTTGGAACTGTCCGCCAGGACGATGACCCGCCGGGCGGCTCGACTCATGGCACGCTTCACGGCGGCCTCGTCCTGATCGGGGGTCGAGAAGCCACGCGCGATCGAGACGCCGTTCGTCCCCAGGAAGGCGACGTCGCAGCGCAGTTCGCCGAGCCGGGCGACGGTTTCGATCCCGACGCACGCCTGGGTGATGCCGCGCACTCGACCGCCCAGCAGGTGGACCTGGGTTCCGCCGTTGGCCAGCGCGACCTGGGCGGCCAGCGAGAGCGAGTTCGTGACGACCGTGGTGAGGGCCCCCGGCTCCATGGCACTGGCCAGTCGGGCGACCGTGGTGCCGGCGTCGAAGATGGCCGACGCTCCGGGGCCAGTGGGCAGGAAGGCCAGCGCGGCCTGGGCGATCCTCGTCTTCTGGGCGACGAACGCCGGCTCCCGTTCGTTGACCGCGGACTCGACCAGAGACAGTGACTCGGCGACCACCGCGCCGCCATGGACGCGGCGCAGGATCCCGCGCCGGTCGAGGGCGTCGAGATCCCAGCGGATGGTTTCGGTGGTGACGGCGAAGCGCCCCGCGAGCTCGGCGACCGAGACCCGTTCGTGCCGCAGGG
>JBAVKY010000270.1:0-11771 GCA_049688555.1 Propionicimonas sp. | reverse complement strand
ATGCTCTGGCTGCGAGACTGCCCGCATGAGGCGGGTGCCCATCGAGCTGAAGACCCCCGAGCAGTTCCGCTCGATGCGTGCCGCAGGGCTGGTGGTGCACCGCACGCTGGCTCGACTGGCAGCGGCCGCCACCCCTGGCGTGACAACCGCTGACCTCGACCTTCTGGCACGCGACGAAATCGCCCGCGCGGGCGCGATCTCATCGTTCCTGGGGTACGACGCCGGGTACGGGTTGCCTGCCTACCCGGCGGTGACCTGTATCTCGGTCAATTCGGAGGTGGTCCACGGGATTCCCGGTCCGCGGGCACTCGAGGGCGGTGACCTGGTCTCCTTCGACTTCGGGGCGTCGATCGCCGGTTGGCACGCAGACTCAGCGATCACCGTGACCGTTGGCGAGGTGACCCCACAGCTGGAGCTCCTGAGTGCGGTGACGCGTGAGGCGATGTGGGCCGGGGTCGCTGCCGTCCGTGCAGGTAGACGGATCGGAGACGTCGGTCACGCTATCGAGTCGTCGGTTCGGAACCAACCGGGTCGCTACGGAATCGTGCCTGACTTCACCGGCCACGGCATCGGTTCCGCTATGCACATGGCCCCCGACGTCCCGAACCGGGGCCGTCCGGGTCGCGGAGTCGGGCTGCAGACCGGCATGGCCATTGCCATCGAGCCCATGCTGACTCTGGGCAAGGCGCCTGTGCACACTCTCGACGACGAATGGACGGTCGCCACCCGGGACGGTTCGGTGGCGGCGCATTGGGAACACACTGTCGCCCTCACTGAACGTGGCCTGTGGGTGCTGACCGCCGAGGACGGTGGCGAGGCGGAGCTCACCGCCCGCGGGGCGCCCTTCGGGCCGCTAGCCGACTGATTCTCAGCCTGCGGCAGGTCGCCGAACCGCCGTTGCCACCCCGCGCTGGACGCATCCGGGTGGCATGGGCGGGTCTGGGCGGCCCAGTCGCGGTCCAGAGCCGGCCAATGAGTAGCATTCCCGGTGTGACGAGGCGGCGAGTGATGGCAGGGTTGCTGGATCTGGCCTGCATGCTGGCTTGGATCGCCGTCGTCGTCGTGATCGGCGTGCTGCTGCGCTGGGCCGGAATCGTGGGCCCACTCAGCCCCCTGGGTTTCACCGTGGTGGGCGCGCTGACCGTCGTGGCGCCGATCACTGTGACCCTTGCGATGCTCGAGGGAGGCAGGTACGAAGCCTCCGTGGGTAAGCAGCGGTTCGGGCTGCGCGTGCGCCGAGTCGAGGGCCCGCAACTGGGGTTTGTCCGGGCTCTGGTGCGCAACGCAGTCAAGATCGCCGTGCCCGGGCTGTTCGGTCACGTCGCGGCGGTCTCGCTGGCCACGACCCGAGGCCCCGTCGGCGCCGACCTGATGCTGCTGATCGGGGTCAGCCTGCTGGTCCCCGTGGTGTATCTGGTGTCGCTATTCGTGGGGGACCGGCGTCCCCCCTACGACCTGTTGGCGTCCAGTACGGTCGTCGAGGTGGCAGCGCCGCGACGCTCGCTCGGCTGACTGGGTCGCCCGGGCGTCCGACGCCCCGGTGGTAACGTTGGACGACCCTGGTGATGGGGCTCGACGAATGGCAGAGGTCCCCATGGCAGCGTTCTCCTCCCTTGGTGTGCGACCGGAACTGGTCGCGGTGCTGCAACGGCACGGCATCGTCGAGCCTTTTCCCATCCAGGCCGACAGCCTGCCCGACTCCTTGGCGGGCAAGGATGTGCTGGGTCGTGGCCGCACCGGCTCGGGCAAGACCATCGCCTTCGGACTGCCGGTGGTGACCCGCCTGATCGAGAATCCGGAACGCGCCCGTCGGGGCCGGCCCAGGGCCCTGATCCTGGTGCCGACCCGCGAGCTCGCCGTCCAGGTGAACGACACCCTGGCCTTCCTGGCCAGAGCGGTCGGGCTGAAGACGATGACGGTGTATGGCGGTGTCTCTTACACCCCGCAGTTGCGCAGGCTCGAGGCAGGCGTCGACGTGGTGATCGCCACACCCGGACGCCTGGAGGACCTGATCGAGCGGGGCTCGTGTGACCTGTCGGCGGTGCGCATCACGGTGCTGGACGAGGCTGACCTGATGGCGGACATGGGCTTCCTGCCACCGGTGATGCGGCTGCTGGAACAGACCGCGCCCGGTGGGCAGCGGATGCTGTTCTCGGCGACCCTGGACGGCGATGTGCGCACTGTGGTGAAGAAGTACCTGAACGACCCGGTGGAGCACGCCGTGGCCGGCGAGGCCGCCCTCGACATCGAGCACCGGGTCTTTCTCGTCGATCGGAACACCAAGGAGGCCGTGCTGGCCGATCTGGTCTCGGGTGCGGGCCGCAGCCTGGTCTTTGCCCGCACCAAGCATGGCGCCGCGAGACTGGCCAAACACCTCACCGGCGTGGGCATCCCTGCCGTTGAACTGCACGGGAACCTGAGCCAGGCCGTCCGGCAGGGCAATCTGCGTTCCTTCTCGGAGGGAAGCGTCCGGGTGCTGGTGGCGACTGACATCGCTGCGCGCGGCATTCACGTCGACGACATCGCCCTCGTCGTGCATGCGGATCCCCCCAACGAGGCCAAGGCTTTCGTCCACCGCTCCGGGCGGACGGCCCGCGCCGGCGCCTCGGGCGTCGTGGTGACGCTCTGCCTTCGCGAGCAGAACCGGGCCGTGAAAACCCTGATGGCCGCCGCGAAGATCACCGCGGCCCGCGACGTGGTCGCGCCGGGGGACCAGGTGATCGCCGAGATCCGGGGCGAGGTGGCCGCGCCACCGAAGCCCGTGGCGCCTCCGCACGTTCCGGCGAAGACCGCCGGCAGGCGCCCTGGGCGGCACGAGCCGGCCGGTTCCAAGGGTGCGCGACCGCGGAGCAAGGGCGGGCCACATCGCCACGAATCGCCGAAGAGCGCTGGTCCGCGGCGAGGGCGTTGACACCTCCTTGAAACACAAACGGCTTAGCCTATGGCCGTGAGCCCGCTGTTCCGTGACTATGCCGGCACCCCGAAAGCATTTGACGAGGTCGTGGGTGCCGAAGGCGTTCGAGTCGCCTACAGCTCGGTGCTGCGCCAGCTGGCCAAACTCGACACCGACGAGGTCCGAGCCCGTGCGGAGTACCTGAAGACGACCTACCTCGACCAGGGCGTCACCTTCGACATCGGGGGCGAGGAGCGTCCGTTCCCGCTCGACATCCTGCCGCGGGTGTTGCTCGCCGAGGAATGGGCCGAGGTCGAGGAAGGCGTCAAACAACGGGTTCAGGCGATCGAGGCCTTTCTGGCCGACGTCTACGGCGAGGGCAGGGTGTTCCGCGACCGCGTCATCCCGCGCAAGGTTATCGTCACCTCCCCGCACTACCATCGCGTGATGGCAGGGGTGGTCCCGCCGAACGGCGTCCGCTGCCACGTCGCCGGCATCGACCTGGTGCGTGACGAGGTCGGACGTTTCCGGGTCCTCGAAGACAACGTCCGGGTGCCGTCGGGAGTGTCCTACGTGATGACGAATCGGCGTGCCATGTTCTCGGCGCTTCCGGAGGTGACCGCGCGGCACCGCATCCGTCCGGTGGAGGGCTACCCGCTGCAGCTGTTGGCTGCCCTGCGTGCCGCCGCCCCTAGCGGGGTCTCGGATCCCACGGTGGTGGTGCTCACCCCTGGGGTCTACAACTCCGCGTACTTCGAACACGCCCTGCTCGCCCGCATGATGGGCGTCGAACTGGTGGAGGGACGCGACCTCGTCTGCCACAACGGACGCGTCTCGATCCGCACCACCCAGGGCCTGCGGCCGGTTCACGTCATCTACCGTCGGATCGACGACGAGTTCCTCGACCCTGCCCAGTTCCGGGCGGATTCCCTGCTCGGCTGCGCCGGGCTGATCACCGCGGCGAGGGCCGGCAACGTCACCATCGCCAACGCCATCGGCAATGGGGTGGCCGACGACAAGCTCGTCTACACCTACATGGCTGACCTGATTCGCTACTACCTCAACGAAGAACCAAAGCTGGCCAGCGTGGACACCTGGCGCCTTGAAGAGCCAGACCACCGCGAGGAAGTGCTGGACCGGCTGGACGAACTCGTGGTCAAGCCGGTCGACGGCTCCGGCGGCAAGGGGATCGTGATCGGGCCACGCGCGTCCAAGCGGCAACTCGACGCCTTGCGCGCCCGGATCCTGAAAGATCCCCGAGGCTGGATTGCCCAGCCGGTCGTCCAGCTCTCGACCGTGCCGACCATGATCGACGGCCACATGGCGCCCCGCCACGTCGACCTGCGGCCGTTCGCGGTCAACTCAGGCAGCAAGATCTATGTCGTGCCGGGGGGCCTCACCCGGGTGGCCCTTCCCGAGGGCGAACTGATCGTCAACTCCAGCCAGGGTGGCGGTTCCAAGGACACCTGGGTGCTGGCGTCGGACGGCGTCCGCGGCCACAAGCGTCGTCGCCGGGCCCGGGAGGCCCCCGAGGCTGTCCCGATGGGCGACCTCGGCGAGGAACAGGTGCAGCAACAGCAGGCCCAGCAGCAACAACAGACCCGCGTGAGAGGGGTGACCCCATGCTGAGCCGGATCGCCGAATCGCTGTTCTGGATCGGACGGTACCTGGAGCGCGCCGAGGACACCTGCCGGATCGTGGAGGTGCACCTGCAGTTGCTGATCGACGACCCCTCTGTCGACCAGGACGAGGCCGCGTACACCCTGTTGGCGGTGATGGGTTCGCGCGTCCCGGAGGTAGCCGACACCAACGAGGTCATGCGGGCCTTGTGCTACGACGGAGACTCCGCGTGTTCGATCGCCGCTGCGCTGGGCGGAGCTCGGGAAGCGGCCCGCCGGGCGCGCGAAACGGTCTCGATCGAGATGTGGGAAGCGATCAACACGACCTGGAACTCGGTCAAGGGTGGCCGGCTGCAGCGGATGCGTCCCACGTCGGCTTTCAAGCACGTGCGGGAGCGTTGCGCGGTCATTTCCGGCACCGCCGACCAGACGATGAGCCACGACGAGGGGTGGCTGTTTCTCACCCTGGGCCGAAGCCTGGAGCGGGTTGACATGACCGCCCGGATGATCTCGACCGCAGCCGTCACCGCAGGTACCCAGAGCGCCTGGAACAACGTGCTGCGCGGCTGTGGCGCGCATCATGCGTTCGTTCGCACCTACGGCGGAGTGACAACGGACCGTGATGCCGCCGAGTTCCTGTTGCTCGACCGGCTGTTCCCGAGGTCCGTGGTGCACAGCCTGCGGGCCGCCGAGAGCGCGTTGATCGAGCTTGACCAGGGCGAACGCCGGGTCGGCTTCGAAGACGATGCCCAGCGGCTGTTGGGAACGGCACGGGCCGCCCTGGAGTACCGGCTGCCGGGGAGGATCCTCGACGACCTGCCCCGGCGCATGGCCGAACTACAGCGCACCGTCACCCAGGTCAGCCAGGCGGTCACCAATCGGTACTTCGTCGGTGCTACGGCGGCCAGTTGGCAGGGGGGACTGTAGTGGCACACCAACTTCGTGTCGTGCACCGCACCGGATTCCGGTACGCGCAGGGCGTCAGCGCCTCGCATAACGAGGCACGGATGACGCCCCGTTCGACTCGGGAGCAGTTCGTCCTCGCGACCAAACTCGAGATCTCCCCGGTCGCCTGGACGCATGCCTACCGCGACTACTGGGGCACTCACGTCACGGCGTTCGAGATCGCGGAGCGGCATGAGCGGCTCAATGTGGTCTCCACCAGCACCGTCGACGTGAGCGATCGGATCCCCCGCGGGCAGCACGTCTCCTGGGGAGTCCTGGCTCACCCCGTCCTGATCGATGAGCAGATCGAGATGCTGGCCATTTCCCAGCATGTCGAACCGCCTGCCGAGTTGAAGCGCCTCGCGTCGGCGGCACGGCGTTCCTGCGACCTGCCGGCTCAGGCCGCGCAGCGGATCATCGACCAGATCCGCGAGCGAGTGGCCTACGTGCCCGGCTCCACCGAGGTCAACACCCGGGCCAGCTCGGTCTGGGAGGCCGGCGCCGGGGTGTGCCAGGACTTGGTCCACCTCGCGCTGGGTGGGCTGCGGTCGGTCGGCATCCCGGCACGCTACGTGTCCGGCTATGTGGTGCCCTCGGCGCAGGCCGCGGTCGGTGAGCTGACGACTGCCGAGTCGCACGCCTGGTTGCAGTTCTGGGACGGTGACTGGGTCGGGCTCGACCCGACGAACGACGCCCCGCCCGGGGACTTCCATGTCGAGGTGGGTTACGGCCGTGACTACTTCGACGTGCCGCCGCTGAAGGGTGTCTACTCGGGTTCGCGGTCCTCTGACATGTTCGTCGAGGTGGAGATCACCGTGCTGGCCTGAGGCCCCTCGGGGGTGGTGGCCGGTAGGCCTTGTTGGTGGGACGCATGTCCTCGCCGGTCAGCTCATGGTGGACTCGATACGCGGCCAGGGCTCCGGTCAGCAGCTGCGCCCACGGCTCCGGGCCGGCGGGGCTGAAGGCGGACGCCTCGTACACCCCCGGGATCCGGGTGCGCAACGGCGGCAACCGCTGCAGTGTTCGCCAGCCGCGCCATTGCGGACCCGAGGTGGCCGCTCGGGTGAGGCGGGGCGGTCGGCGTCCGGTCAGGTCGGCCGCTTGCCAGGGATCGCAGCTGACGATCGTGGCATCGCTGGCGAGGTCGCCGGAATCGGTGCTCACCAGTCCTGCCCCGACGCGTCGCACGGTGCAGCCGAACCTCACCTCGACTCCGCGCAGGGCCAGGCGCTCCGCCAGCAGCTCGGCCAGCAGGCGGGCCGGGTGGGGTTCCCCGCTGGGCGCGGCAAGTTGCCACTGACCGAAGGTGCGCTCGATGCTGAGCCGGGAGGCAAGCCACGCCGGAGTGCGGCGCGGGTCGCTATCGCGGCGGCCCGCCAGGTCGCGGATGAGGGTGGCCAGCGGGGGAACGGGGATCCGTCCCGCCAGGTGCTCGAGACTGGTGCTGGCGCCCAGCGCGCGGCGGGCGGCAGCGTCGAGGGTGCCGTTGAACTCGGCCTCAACGCCCAGTCGGCGAAGGGTGAGCCAAGCGGTGTCGGCTTCGTCGAGCACCTGCCGCCACGCGGTCGCGGCCGGCACGGAGTAGGCGGCCACCAGGGTGTGCCACTGGCCCGCCCGATCAGCAGGCAGCCGGACCCCGTCGCTCAAGGTTCGCGTCGGCGCCGGAGTGAGGCTGACCCCGCGCATGGTCAGGACGGCATCCAGCGGTCGCCCGGTCTTGCGGAACAGGTCGCGCCACGCGGCCGGCAGGGTGATGGCGTCCTCGAGGGGCGAGGGCAGCAGGTCCGGTTGCGAAGGCTGCCGATCGACGACGACCACCTCATGGTTGACCCGGGCGAGTCGCGCTGCGGCGGCCAGCCCTGGCAGGGTTGCGCCCACGACGACAATCATGCCGACGAGCCGGTCAACCGCCGCCGCAGGGCCAGCCAGCCCCGCCTGATTCGACGGATCAGCACCAACGCAACGGTCATGCCGGTGACGAGCAGCAGGCCGGCGACGATCGCAGCTGGGATGGGCACGTCGGTGCGCTGGAAGCCCACCGGGATCTGTTCGATTCCGCCGAACCGTCCCAGCAATCCGAGGGCCAGCACGGTCAGGCAGGCGTTCAACCCACTTGCCCAGCCACCGGCGAACGCCAGCCCGAGGATGTCCATGGCGGCAGCCTAGTCGCGCCGGTGCGACGCGCCCGTTGCGCTGGGCGGCCGGGTTCCACACCCTGCTCAGGTCGTTGCCGGACGCTACGGGCCGTGCGAGGAGTCTGCGGCGGGAGTGGCAGCGCGGCTGGGAAGCTGGCTGGCCAGCAACTCCGCGAGCGTCAGGGCCCGCCGATCGGCCAGGTCGGATACCTGCTTGCGGCACGAGAAACCGTCCGCCAGCACGACGGCAGTCGGATCCGCCCGCAGCGCCGGCAGCAACTGGTCTTCGGCGACGGCCACGCTCACCTCGTAGTGGCCGGCTTCGACACCGAAGTTGCCGGCCAGCCCGCAGCAGCCTCCCAGGGTGGTGACCTTGGCTCCGGTGCGCCGCAGCAGTGCGGCGTCGGCCTGCCAGCCCAGGACGGCCGCGTGGTGGCAATGCGGCTGGACGATCAGGTGCTGGTCGGTCAGGTCCGGCGGGACATAGTCGGGGGTTTGCGCGAGCAGCTCCGCCAGCGTCCGGGTGGCGGCGGCAACCTCGGCGACGCGTGGATCGTCCACCAAGTGGGCAGCATCGCTGCGCCAGACGGCCAGGCAGGACGGCTCAACCCCCAGAATCGGCATCCGCGATGCGTAGGGCCGCAACACCTCGAGGGCTGCGCGCAGCTGAGCAGCGGCGGCTTCCCGTTGGCCGGTGGTGATCCAGGTGAGCCCGCAGCAGGCTGATCTTTCGATGAGGTGGGGCGCGTACCCCGCCTCGTGCAGCACGCTGAGCAGCGCCGGAAGGTGGGTGCCGGCGAAGGAATCGCTGAATGAATCGAGCCACAGCGCGACCGGGCGTCCTTGCGAGGCGGGGATCGCGAGTCGTCGTCGCGCCGGACTGCGGGCGAACTCGGGCAACTGGCGCCGTTGGTCCACTCCGGCGACCCACCGAACCACCTGGGCCACGCCGGGAACTCGCAGCAGGGCGTTCGCCACAGGGGCCAACCCGGGCACGCCGGTCACCACGCGCCCCCAGCGGGGCAGCTGGCCAAGGGCATAGTGGCTGCGCGGCCGAAGCCTGCCGCGCCAGGCCTCGTCAAGTACCTGTGACTTGTAGGACGCCAGATCGACCCCGGTGGGGCAGTCGCGGGCGCAGCCCTTGCAGGCCAGGCACAGCTCCATTGCCTCGGCCACTTCGGGCGCCCGGAACCCCTTGGTGACGACCTCCCCAGCCAGCATTTCCTGCAGCACGCGGGCCCGGCCGCGGGTGGAATCCTGTTCGTTGCGCGTCGCGCGGAAGGAGGGGCACATGATGTCCGCGGCGGTCCCGTCCGGGCTGACGCAGCGGCCGACTCCCGTGCATCGGTGCACCTCGGTGGTCAGCCCCGGGTGTGCCAGTGCCAGCGGCGAGTGATGGACGGCCGCCAGCCGCAGGTTCGCGTCCAGCGGGGCCGGGTCGACAATCACACCCGGGTTGAGCAGGTTGTCCGGGTCGAACAGGTGCTTCACGGCGGCGAACAACCCCAGTGCTGCCGGGGAATACATCCGGGGCAGCAGCTCCGAGCGGGCTCTGCCGTCCCCGTGTTCTCCGGACATCGACCCGCCATGGCTGGCCACGAGGTCAGCTGCGTCCCCCAAGAAGGCGCGCAGCACAGCGGCACCGTTGGGACGGTCCAGGGGAAAGTCGATGCGGGCATGGACGCACCCCTCGCCGAAATGGCCGTACGGCAGGGCGAGCAAGCCGTGGTCGGCGAGCAGCGCGTCGAGGTCGCGCAGGTAGGCACCCAGCCCGGCGGGCGGAACGGCGGAATCCTCCCAGCCGGGGTGGGCCAGCGTGTCGAGGCTGACCGCGGCCAGACCGGCCCCGTCCGAACGAATCCGCCACAGGGTGGCAGCCTCGTCCGGGTCGTCGACGATGCGCCCTTCCAGTGCGCCGGAGCCGGCGAGCAGGGCCAGCGCCCGGGCCCGCAGTTCGCCGAGGTCGTCACCGGCCAACTCCAGGAACATCCACCCGTCCCCGCGCGGCAGGCTGGGCACGGTGGCAGGGCCGAACCGGCGGGCAACGACGTCAACGATTCGCCGGTCCAGGCCCTCGCACGCCACGGGGCGAAACGGCAGCAGGGCTGTGACATGGTCGGCGGCCTGGGCCATGGTCGGGTAGCCGAGCGCCAGCATGAGGGTCGCCGGTGTCTCGCGCACCAGCCGCACCTCGGCGGCGGTGACGACAGCCAGCGTCCCCTCCGAGCCGGCTAGGAACCGGGCAACGTCGAACCCGCGCTCGGGGAGCAGGTGTTCGAGGCTGTAGCCGGAGATCTGGCGCGAGAAGGTGCCGAATTCGGTACGGATGACGCCGAGGTTGTCGGCCACCAATCGATGCAGCCCCTGCAGGGTGGGAGAGGCTGAGGCGCGCAGGTCGGTGCGGGAGTCGAGCCGGAGCCGTTCGCCGGTGCCGGTGATGACGTCAAGGGCGACAACGTTGTCGGCGGTGCGGCCGTAGCCCAGCGCGCGCGGTCCGCAGGCGTTGTTGCCGATCATGCCGCCGATCGTGCAACGGGTGTGGGTGGAGGGGTCAGGGCCGAACCGCAGGCCGTGCTTCGTGGCGGCCCGCTGCAGTCGGGCATGGACGACGCCGGGCTGCACGGTGGCGGTGGCGGTGGCGGTGGCGGCGTCGGGGTCGATGGCGAGTACCTGATCGAGGTGGCGGGCGGTGTCGACCACCAGGCCCGGACCGACCGCGTTCCCGGCACAGGAGGTGCCGGCGCCTCGCATGGTGAGCGGCAGTCGCTCTCGACGAGCGAGGTCGACCAGTTCGGCGAGGTCGTCGACGACGAGTGGACGGGCCACGGCCTGCGGGACGACCCGGTACAACGACGCGTCGGCGGCGTACAGCGCCCGGGTCAGCGCACTGGTGTCGAGGAGCCGGGTCATGGTGCTCATCGTCCCAGATGCCCGTGCGTCGGGCACCCCGATGACGGTTGAGTCAGGTGGTGGGAGGAGCGGGAAGCGCATCGCGCCGGGCTCTTGACGGACACTCGGGAGACGGGTCTATAGTGAGTCAATCGAATAGTTGTTCGATAACGAACCTATCGATATGAGTCAGGGGAAGGCTCGCGACAGCCCCGGCACGGATGGTCTCGACCCCCATCCGTCGCCGGGGTCTGTCTTCGGCCCATCCTGCAGCGATCCGTGGGGAGGGTGGACGTGCGCAGGTATGACGAACAGATCGATGTCAGGCCCGGCCTGATCGACGGTGTCGACGGACCCGCCCAGTTCGTGTGGCGGCGCCGGCTGTGGCGGATCACCGAAGTGCAGACCCGCTGGGTGGAGACCGCCGACTGGTGGAACAGCCCCCGGGTCCGGGCCGCCCGAGGGGACCTCGACGAATCCGGTGGGGATGACTTGCTCGGCGAGGAGGAGATCTGGCGGGTGGTGGCCAGCCCCGGCCGCGAGCGCGACGTGGGCGTGTACGAACTCGCCCACGCCTGGGGAAGCGGACGCTGGATGCTGCGGGCGGTGGTGGACTGATGGCCGAGCCGGAACCGGGCGGGTTGAACCGGGCCGAGGCGGCACTACTGGCCGCCGACCTTGCCGAGGCCCCTGCGGAACGCTACTGCCAGGCCCATCTGGCAGCGCTGCGGGTGGCCGCGGTGATCCTTGCCGTCCGGGCGCCCCGGCTGCGGGGACGTGATCTCGGCTCGCGCAATGTCTGGCACGTGATCGGCCAGGTGGCTCCCGAGTACGCCGAATGGGCGGGGTTCTTCGCCACCACCCAGCTCAAGCAGCAGGCGGTCGCTGCCGGAGCGACAGCGATCGTCACCGCGCGAGAGGCCGACGACCTGGCTCGTGATGCCCGGCTGTTCTGTGACCAGGTGGCCCTGTGGTTGCCCCGCGCGCGAGCGCGTTCCGTCCGGGGCGCGGGATGACCGACCCATTCGTCCACCTGCGGGTGGCTTCGGGTTACTCGCTGCAGTACGGCGCGTCCTCCCCGGCGGCGCTGGTCGAGGCTGCGGCCGCCAGCGAGATGGACACCCTCGCCCTCACCGACCGGGGCGGACTCTACGGGGCGATCCGGTTCGCCACCGCCTGTGCGAGCGCCGGGATCGCCCCCGTGGTGGGAGCCGACCTGGCGATGGCGCAGCTGCGTCCGGCCGCGCGGCGGCGTCCGACCACCCCGGCGAAAGGCGGTGCGGTGCGCGA
>JBAVKY010000269.1:0-4459 GCA_049688555.1 Propionicimonas sp. | reverse complement strand
ATGCTGAGGGTGCCACCTTTGTGAGCGTGGTGATGACTTTGTCCATCCAATCACCATCGCGGGAGTCGTACAGGTGCGCGAGCAACTTCATCGTGAAGCGCATCAGCACCGGCCGAGGCAAGCCATACGTGGTGCACAGATGCATCACCTGAGGGTGGCCGATGAGCGAAACGAAGACCTGCCCGAGCCTGAAGTAACCGCCCCACTCGCCTTTGAGGCGTGAGACGTAACCCTGCAGGGCCTTCTCGGCGCTGGGCGTGCCGACGCCGCGGAAATGCGCGTCGATGATCGAGTCCGCAGCCATTTCGGCCGCCTCCATGGCGTAGGCGATGCCCTCGCCGTTGAACGGGCTGATCATGCCCCCGGCATCGCCGACCAGCAGCAGTCCGCGGCTGTAGGCCGGCTGGCGATTGAAGCTCATCGGCAGCGCCGCGCCCAGGATCGGACCAACCTGGTTCTCGGGGGTGAAGCCCCACTCCGGGGGCGTATTGGCGACCCACGCGCTGAACATCTCGCGGTAGTTGAGCTTGGCGGGAGTGGAACGGGAGCTGACCGTCCCGAGCCCCACGTTGCAGGTCCCGTCGCCCATGCCGAACACCCAGCCGTAGCCGGGCAGCAGGTTCGACGCACCGCGCTTGCCGTCCCACAGCTCCAGCCAGGACTCCATGAAGTCGTCGTCGCTGCGCGGGCTGGTGTAATAGGTGCGGACGGCAACGCCCATCGGACGATCCGTCCGCTTCTCAAGACCCATCGACAAGGCGAGTCGGGAGGAGTTGCCATCGGCGGCGATCACGATCGGGGCGCTGAAGCTGCGGCCGTCCTTCACCGTGACGCCGGTGATCCGGTCGCTGCGCTCGTCGATGACGGCTCCGGTGACGGTGGTGTTCTCGAACAGGTGAGCCCCGCCGGCGACGGCATGATCGGCGAGGATCTTGTCGAAATCCGCCCGGGCGCGGACCAAACCGTAGGGGGGGAACTCGGCGAGCTCGGGCCACAGCAACTCGAACGGCTCCGCGCGTCCGCCATAGACCCGCAGACCCTTGTTGCGAACCCAACCGGCCGCTTCGCTGGTGTCGATGCCAAGCCGGATCAACTGCTTCACCGCACGGGGAGTGAGACCGTCGCCACACACCTTGTCACGAGGGAAAGTGCTCTTCTCGAGCAACACCACGTCGAGGCCACGTTCAGCGAGGTAACGGGCGGCCGTCGACCCTGCCGGACCGGCACCGACGACGATGACATCGGCTTGCGTCTGCGTCATGGCGGGCGGCTCCTGTAGTGCGCGTCGTCGTGCTCGAACAGTCTAGGGACAACCGGCCCCCGGAGCCATTTGCCCGCGCGGTCGCACCCCCGGGCGGGGGATATCCTGCCTGTCGTGACTCACCACCCACCCGGTCCGCACTTGCGTGCCCGCACGGTCATCATCGACGACCCGGGACCCCTGGAGGCCTACCTCCCCGGAAGCGACGGGCTAGCGTGGCTGCGACGCGGTGACGGCATGGTCGGTCTTGGTGAGATCGCGCGCTTCGAAGGTGGAACGGCTGGCGGAGCCGACCGGTGGTGGGCTGAGTTGAGCAGCCGGATCCACCACGAGACCGAGCTGCCACGGTTCGGCGGGGCCGGTCCTTTGGTGTTCGCGTCCTTGCCCTTTGATCCGGCGCGCTCGGCGCAGCGCTCGGTGATGGTCGTGCCGCGAATCGTGGTCGGACGCCGCCGGGGACGAGCCTGGGTGACTGCGATCGGCCCGACCGTCGACGATCCCCCGCGCCTGCCCGCGCTGCAGCCGGTCCCTGAGGAAACTGAAGGCGTCGAGGTCATCGGGGCCAACCTGACTCGGGAGCAGTGGGAAGGAATCGTCGCCGAGGCGGTCCGCAGGATCGTGTCGGACGAATCCGGCCTCGACAAGGTGGTGTTGGCGCGTGCGGTGACTGCCCGCGGCGCGCGTCCGGTGTCCAGCAACGGCCTGGTCAGCACGCTCGCCGCGCGCTACCCAACCTGCTGGACCTACGCGGTGGAAGGCCTCATCGGCGCCTCGCCGGAGCTGCTGATCCGTCTGGAGGACGGCCTGGCCACCTCGCGCGTGCTGGCGGGAACCATCCGGCGCAACGGCGAGGAGGAACTGGACCTGAAGCTCGCCCACGGTCTGGCGCGCTCGAGCAAGAACCTGATCGAGCACGAACTGGCCGTCGAATCGGTGGCGGCGGCGTTGGCGCCCTTCTGTTCTGGGATGAATGTTCCCGACGCGCCCTACGTCCTGGAACTCCCCAACGTGCTGCACCTGGCCTCGGACGTGACGGCGGTCGCCCAAGGCGGCGTGTCGGTGCTGCGCCTCGCCGCCGAACTGCACCCCAGCGCCGCGGTGTGCGGCACCCCGACCGACACCGCGCGCGCCACCATCGCCGAACTGGAGCAGCTGGACCGAGGTCGCTACTCGGGACCCGTCGGCTGGATGGACGCCAGCGGCGACGGCGAGTTCGCGATCGCCCTGCGCAGCGGGTTGATCGACCCGGCAGACCCCCGTTCGATCACGATCTACGCCGGCTGCGGCATCGTGGCAGGCTCGGATCCGGCCGAGGAATTCGCCGAGACAGAGGCGAAGCTGATCCCCATGCTCGAGGCCCTCGGGTTGCCCGTCGACGAGTACCCCTGAACCCACCCCGACCCCAGGGCGAGTGCCACACGACACAGCCGCGCCTTGAGGGCTGCTTCAGTCGGCCTGCAGCAGCCCCCGGATGTCCGCCGCGGAAAGCGGCGCGGCCAGCTGTGACCCGTCGCCGATCACAGAGGTGAACAGGTCACGCTTGCGGTCCTGGAGCGCTACCACCTTCTCCTCGATGGTGTCCTCGCTGACCAGCCGGTACACGTTGACGTTCTTCTGCTGGCCGATCCGGTGCGTCCGGTCGATGGCCTGGAGTTCGGCCGCCGGGTTCCACCACGGATCCAGGATGAACACGTAATCGGCCTCGGTCAGGGTGAGCCCGAAGCCGCCCGCCTTGAGGCTGATCAGGAAGGCCGGGTCCGTCCCGCTCCGGAAGGCTTCGATCCGTGCCGCGCGGTCGCGCGTGCGTCCATCCAGGTACTGGTAACCGATCTTCTCGGCAGTCAGCCGGTCGCGCACCAGGCGCAGGAAGCTGGTGAACTGGCTGAAGACCAGGGCCCGGTGCCCCTCGGCTCGGATCTCCTCGAGCAGGTCCACGAGGGTGTCGATCTTCGCCGATTGGGCTGGCAGGCTCGAATCCAGCAGCGCGGGCGAGAGGCTCAGCTGGCGCAGCAGGGTGAGTGACGCCAGAATCGCGATGCGGTTCTTCTCGAGGTCGCCCACCAACCCGAGCACCTTCTTGCGCTCGGCCGCCAGGTGCTTGTCGTAGATCCGGCGATGCCCGGGGGCCAACGCCACCGACAACACCTGTTCGATCTTGGGCGGCAGCTCGGAGGCCACGGCCTCCTTCGTCCGCCGCAACATCAGTGGACGGACGCGGCGGCGCAGCCGTTGCACGGCGGTGGGGTCAGCGCCTGATTCGATCGGACGGCGATAGAGCTCGGCGAACACCTCGGGGTTGGCGAACAGGCCCGGGGCGCTGATCGACAGCAACGACCACAGATCCATCAGGTTGTTCTCCAGCGGGGTGCCGGTGATGGCGAACTTCACTCTGGCTCGCAGCCGGCGGACGGCCTTGTACACCCTGGCCTGCCGGTTCTTCACGAACTGCGCCTCGTCGAGGAAGACCGCTGCCCACGCATGTTCGGCGTAGTCGTCCTCCTCCAGCCGGAGCAGCGTGTATGAGGTGACGACGACATCGGCGCCGGTTCGCAGCTCGGCGAGCGATTCGGGGCGTTTGCGGGCCGTCCGGTCCACGACCACGACCCGCAGCCCGGGGGCGAATCGAGCGGACTCGCTGACCCACGTGCCCACGACGGAGGTCGGCGCGACCACCAGCACGGGGTGTTCCAGTTCACCGCGTTCAGCCGCCGCGATCACTACCGCCAGCATCTGGACGGTCTTGCCCAGGCCCATGTCGTCGGCGAGGATCCCGCCCAGCCTGGCCTGCCACAAGAAGCTGAGCCAGCGGAAACCGTCCTCCTGATAGCCGCGCAACGTGGCCTGCAGTCCGGCCGGCAAGGGCACCTGCGGTACCTGAGTCACGTCGAGCAGCGCGGAAACGGACTCCCGCCAGGCCGTGGACTGTGAGGCGACGACGCCGAGTTCGACCAGCTCTTCCCACAGCCCGGCATGCTCGGCCCGCAGCCGTAGCCGGCCCGACGGGTCGGGTTGCAGCTGCCGCGCCTCGGTGATCACCCGGCGCAACTGCTCCAACTCCGGACGGTCGAGGCTGAACCAGGTCCCCGACTCCAGGATGAGATGGGATTCCCCGCGCGCCAGAGCCGTGAACAAGGCCCGAAAATCTACGGTCTCGCCGTCGATGGTGATCTGAATGTCGAGGTTGAACCAGTCCGTGAC
>JBAVKY010000268.1:0-18350 GCA_049688555.1 Propionicimonas sp. | reverse complement strand
GGGCTGGCGGCGATCGCCCCGTTCGTGACCGGGGTCACCGTCGGACTGGTCAGTGGCTATGCCGGTGGACGCCTCGACTGGGGGATCGGACGGATCGTCGACACCTTCGTGGCCTTCCCGTTCTACGTCCTGATCATCACCGTCGTGTTCGCCGCCGGGACGGGGGAGCGCGGCATCTTCGTCGCGTATGCACTCGTCGGGTGGATCACCTACGCCCGCGTGATCCGGGCCAAGACACGCGCCTTGTGCCGCGAGGGTTGGGTGAGTGCGGCCTACGGCGGTGGCCTTTCGCACGCCCGTGTCGTGGCGCGGCACCTGCTTCCCAACGTGTTGCCGCAGGCTGTCGTGCTGTTGATGACCGAGATCCTGTTGATCATGGTGGCTGTCGTCACCCTGGGCTATCTGGGGCTCGGGGTGCAGCCGCCCACGCCGGAGTGGGGAACCATGATCAGTGACGGTCAGCTCTTCCTCGCCACGAAGTGGTGGGTTCCGAGCCTGCCGGGCCTGGCTGTGGTGACCACCGGCGTGGGGCTTTCGCTGCTGGGCGACGGACTGTCGGACGTCTGGAGGCTGCGGTGACGGGCTCGTTCCCACCGGGCCCCTGCCCAATCGGCGGACTCCGCGTTGACGGCCTTCGGCTTTCCAGCGGGATCGACCTGGTGCACGACCTGAGCCTAACGCTCGCACCCGGGGAGGCGCTCGGCATCGTCGGGGAGTCCGGTTCCGGTAAAAGCCTCACCTTGCGGGCGATCCTGGACCTGCTGCCCCGTGGCATCACTCGGACGGGCGGACGCATCGAGGTGGGTGGCCGGGTCGGGATGATCTTCCAGGACCCGCTCAGCTCGCTGGATCCGATGATGCCCGTGGGACGCCTGGTGGCCGAGGTGTGTCGGGCGACCAAGGGGGCCTCGCGGGCGGCGGCGCGGGCACGCGTGGTGGAGTTGTTCGCCTCCGTCCAGCTGCCCGACCCAGAGATGCTGACGGCCCGCTACCCGCACCAGCTTTCGGGAGGGCAGCGGCAGCGCGTGCTGCTCGCCGTTGCGCTCGCCGGGGACCCTGACATCCTGCTGTGTGACGAGCCGACGACCGCCCTTGACGTCACGGTGCAGCATGAGGTGCTGGCCCTGCTGGCCGACCTGCGGGTGAACAGGGGGTTGTCGCTGTTGTTCGTCAGTCATGACCTGGCGGTGGTGTCGCAGGTCTGTGACCGGGTGGTGGTGCTTCGGCAGGGGCGGGTCGTCGAGCAAGGCAGCACCCGTCGCATCGTGACCGCCCCGGTCGAGCCCTACACCAGGCAGTTGGTCGAGGCGATCTTTCCGTTGCCGGCGATGGCCCCGGCCGGAGGTGGCGATGACTGAGCTTGGCTTGACCGTGTCGGGGGTGTGCGTTGAGTTCGGGGGTCGCCGCGTGGTGGACGGGGTCAGCCTCCGGGTGTCACCTGGCGGCGTCGTGGGGTTGGTCGGCGAATCCGGGTCGGGCAAGACCACGTTGGCGAGGGCGATCATCGGGCAACTCCCGCTCGCCGCGGGCCAGGTTCTCTTGGACGGGATCGACCTGGCGGGCAGCCGCCGACGGACGCGGGAACAGCGCCGGGCGGTCCAGCTGATCCAGCAGGACCCGTTCGCTTCCCTGAACCCGCAACTGACCATCGGTGCCGTGCTCGAGGAACTGCTGCTCGTCCACCGCTTGGCGGGCGACGCCGCCGGCCGCCGCGCCCGGAGCCGAGAGCTGTTGGAACTGGTCGGGCTGGAGGGGGACGGCCTCGACAGGTATCCCCGCCAGTTTTCCGGCGGGCAGCGGCAGCGGATCGCCATCGCCAGGGCGCTCGCCGTCCAACCGCGGGTGTTGATCGCCGACGAGCCCACCAGCTCACTCGACGTGTCGGTCCAGAAGACCGTGTTGGAGCTCTTCGCCGAGCTGGCCACTCGCACCGCGATCGCGACCCTGTTCATCTCGCATGACCTCTCGGTCATCAACGCCATCTGCCAGGAGGTGGTGGTGTTGCGCGGCGGACAGGTGCTCGAACATGCCCCCGTGGGCCAGTTCTTCACGCGTCCGGAGCACCCCTACAGCCGGGCCCTGCTGGAGGCCGTCCCGCGCATTCGGTTCGAATCGGAGGACTCATGAGGCTGTCGGCAGCCGATCTGCTCCACCGGCCGCCACTGGATCCATCCGAGGTCATCGAGCGAGCGGTCAACGGATTGGGCACCGCGCTGGCCGCGTCCCCGGCGCAGGTCGAGGAAGCCCGGCAAGCCGGTCGCGAAGCCTGGGGAGAGGCTCGATGAGCCTCCGATGGCGACCTGGCTCCCCACTCCCGGCCGGGGACCACGACCACCTCACGGTGGTCGGCGCTCGGGTGCTTGGTCCGGACGGCAGCTTCGCAGCGGTCGACGAGCTCCGCATTCGCCACGGCCACTTCCTGGCGGTGGCGGAGGACGCCGCCGCCGCAACGCTGGTCGTGGACGCCCGCGGGTTGTGGCTGACGCCAGGGTTCGTCGACGCGCACACCCACCTGTCGTGGCACGACTTCGACGAGGCCGCTCGAGGTGAGCAGTCGGAGGCAACGCGCGTGGAACGGACGGCCCAAGCTTGCCGACGCACACTGCAGGCCGGCATCACCCTCGCCCGGGATGCCGGCGGCCTGGATCAACGCCTGGGAAATGCCTTGTCGGCCGCGGGTGAACCGCTGCCGCTGGTGAGGCGATCGATCGACATCGTCGGGGCGCCCGACGCCTGCGGAGAGCGCCACCTGCGGGGCCGGGTCGCGGAGCTCGCCGACGCGGGGGCGCAGTGGATCAAAGTGGCTGCCACCCCCGGCGTCGGTGCCGCAGGACGACACCTGGAGCCGGTTTTCACTCCGGTTGAGCTGGCGGCGATCATGAGTTCCGCCCACCGGGCGGGGCTTCCGGTCATGGTGCATGCCTGGGGAGGTGACCCGTTGACCTGGGCGCTGGAGCTGGGCGCCCGGAGCATCGAACACGCGGTGTTTCTCACCGCCGCCCAGGCGCGGCTCGCCGCATCGGTGGGGGCGGTGGTGGTGCCCACGGTGTGGATCTACCGCGACGTCCTGGCGTTGGCGACAGCCGGTGTATTGCCTCAGCGGTTGGCCGGTGCCGCGCGGCTGGCCGTCGAGTCCCATCCAGCCGCGATCCGGGAATGCTTGGCCGCGGGAGTGGGCCTCGCCTTGGGAACCGATGCTGGGATGGATCACCAGCACGGCGCCAACCTGCGGGAGGTCGCAGCTTTGATCGACCTCGGCGTCCCACCGGACGTGGCGCTGACGGCCGCCACGAGCGGTGGCGCGACCCTGCTCGGGCAGCAAGACCGTGGCGCGATCGCCCCGGGGTACCGGGCCGACTTCGTGCTGTTCGACCGGGATCCGAGCCTCCCTGAGGTGCTGCGTGAACCCACCGCCGTGGTCGCGGTGGCGCTTGCTGGGCACCTGGTCCACCTCGGGCGTCAAGCCGCTACGGTCGAGGGGTGACCCTGTTCCGCCAACTGACCGCTGGCCTGCCCGATAGCGCCTTCGCCAGCGACGGCCTGCTCACGAAGCGGGTCCTGAGGGCGTCAGCCCTTGCCCACTTGGCCCCGATCGGTGGCGAACTGCTGTGGGACCTGGGGGCCGGTAGCGGGTCGATCTCGATCGAATGGTGCCGACTCGCGGCGACGAACCTTGCGGTGGCCGTCGAGCGCAGTCCGGAGCGGATCGACCGGATCCGGCAGAATGTCGCGGCCCACTCGGTGGTGAACCAAGTCGAGATTCGCCACGGCAGCATCGGCGAACTCCTGCCAACGTTGCCGGCGCCTGACGCGGTGTTCATGGGCGGCGGCGTGGCACGACTCACCCTCGAGACCGCCTGGAACGCCCTACCGCCCCGGGGGCGGCTCGTGGTGCACAGTGTCACGGCCGACTCCGATGCGATCCTGTTGGCGGCGTACCAGGCTCACGGCGGGGAACTGACCCGCGTCGCGGTCGAGACGGCCGAGCCCATCGGGCGGTTCACCGGCTTCCACCCGTCGCGGACCGTCACCTGTTGGGCTGCCACGAAATCGTGACAGCGTATCCACTGCTCAGCTCCCCAACCGCCGACCCGTCCCAGCATCGACGAAGGAGAAATCATGACTGAACCCATCCGTCCGCCCGACGCCGAGGTGGCAGCCGCCGCCCGGCGGATGAGCGACGGCCAGGCCAAGCCGCTGGGGGCCCTCGGCGAACTTGAAGCGCTGGGAGCCTGGCTCGCGGCGTGTCAGGGGGTGTGTCCACCCCGGCAACTGGACGACGTGCGCGTCGTCGTGTTCGCCGGTGATCACGGTGTCTCGGCCAGCGGTGTCTCGGCCTACCCGGCGGCGATCACCCCGGCGATGGTGCGCGGCATCGCGGCAGGGGTGGCGGGCGTCTCCGCGCTGGCGCGGGCCAACAACGTGAGCGTGTCGATCTACGACGTCGGGGTGGCCGCGGACTTCCTCGATCTCGACCCCGAGATCAGCCGGTTCAAGATCCGGCGCGGCTCGGGGTCGATCGACGTCGAGGACGCCTTGAGCGTCGCCGAGGTCGAGGCGGCGATGGCCGCTGGCGACACGATTGCCGCCGAAGCGATGGCGGGCGGGGCTCAGTTGCTGATCGCCGGAGATCTCGGGATCGGCAACACCACCGTGGCCGCAGCCCTGATCGCGGCCACGTACGGCTTGCCGGCCGCCGCGGTGACCGGACGAGGAACCGGGATCGACGACGCGGCGCTGGAACACAAGACCGCTGTGATCGATGCTGCGCTAGCCCGCAGCGGGGACGAGCTTGGGCCGCTGGAACGGCTGGCCGCGGTTGGCTCGTCGGACATGGCGGCCGCTGTCGGGTTCATGCTGGGCGCGGCGCGCCGCGGCGTCCCAGTGCTGCTGGACGGGGTGATCGCGGTCGCCGAGGCGGTCGTGGCGGCGTCCATCGATCCCGGTGTCAGGGACTGGCTCCAGGCAGGTCACCGCTCGACCGAGCCGGGCCAGTCGGTTGCCCTGCGGCGGCTGGGCCTGAGCCCCCTGGTTGACCTGAGGCTGCGGCTGGGCGAGGGCACCGGTGCGGTGGTCGCGGTGCCGATTCTGCGGGCGGCGGTGGCGGCCCTGACCGACATCGCTCAACTCGCGGACCTGACGTGATCGACGGGCTGCGGATCGCGGTGGGATTTCTCACCGTGATCCCGGTTCGGCCCACGTCCCAGATCACCCGCAGGCAGGCGCGTGCCGCGATGCTGCTCGGACCCGTGGCTGTGCTGCCGATCGGGGTGGGGGCGGGGTTGATCGGCTGGGGTGCTGTGTTGAGCGGGTTGCCCGCACTGCTGGCCGGCGTGCTGGTGGTGGCCGCCATCGCCTTCGGAACCCGAGGGATGCACCTGGACGGTCTGGCTGACACCATCGATGGGCTCGGCTCGGGACTCGATCGCGCCAAGGCCCTTCGCGTGATGCGCAGCGGTGACGTTGGTCCCATGGGGGCCGCCGGGCTGATCCTGGTGTTGCTGGCCCAGGTGGTGGGCGTCTCGACGGTGCTCGGGCGGCCCTGGGGATGGGCTCTGGTCGCCGCGCTGGTCGCTGGTTCACGGGCCGCGCTGGCGCTGGGGTGTGCGGTGGGGGTACCGCCCGCCCGTCCGGAGGGCCTCGGGGCGCTGTTCGCCGGGACAGTCCACGGGTGGGCAGTCGCGGCAGCGTGGCTGGTGGTGGCTGCGGCCGTGAGCGGTGTGGGGAGCCTGACCGGGATGCCCTGGTGGCAGGGAGTGGTCGCGGTGGCCGTGGCGCTGGGCGGGAGTGTGATCCTGCTGAGTCGCGTCGTGCAGCGGATCGGCGGGGTCACGGGTGACGTGCTCGGGGCCTTGATTGAGAACTCGTTCGTGCTCTTGGTGGTCGTGACAGCCGCCTGAGCCGGGCAGTTGGCGGGGGTGAACCTTCTCGCGGCTGTCACGCGACAGCAGGGATGGCTAAGCCGACTGAGCGTGGCGGGACTCGGCGCGAGCCCCGGGGGAGGAAGGTCAGTCGGCGCCGTCGATCACGAGCGGCCGCCCGGCCACCATCAGCACCACTCGATCGCACACCGCGGCCACGGCCTGGTTGGTCCGTCCGAGCTGATCGGCGAACACCCGAGCCGAGCGGTGCTCGGACACGACTCCCCAGCCCACCTCGTTGCTGACCAGCACCACGTGCTGGCTGGCCGCGACAGCGGCGGTCAGTGCTGACACCTCCGCGTCGAACGTCGGCAGCCAGTCGCCAACCGGAGTCTCCCACGCCTCCCAGGAGTCGATGAGCCGGGTGACCCAGGTGCCGAGACAGTCGACGAGCACCGGAGATCGCGCAGCGGCGATGACGCGAGCGAGGTCAAGGGTTTCGATGGTGCGCCAAGCGGCTGGGCGTCGCACCTGGTGGGCTGCCACGCGGGCGGCCCATTCGACATCGACCGTTGAGTCCGCCGGGTAGCCGGGGGTGAGGTAGACCGCTGGCGCGTTGGGGTCCAGCAACGCCTCGGCGTAGCGGGACTTCCCGCTGCGTACTCCGCCAGTCACCAGCACACGAGCCATGAAGGGCACCTTAGCGGCACGGCGTGCGCTGGCCAGGGGACTGGGGACCGGGAGTTATCCACAGGCAAGGCATGGGATGGGCGGAGTTGCCCTGGTTGTCCACAATCTGGCACAGGTCACGGGTGGGGTTCCGAAGCTCCTTTAGAGTTTTTGACACCGGCCGCAGTGAGGACAGAACCCACCCCCGAGGTTTCGCTGCCGCGGCCGGGCATGCGAAGGCGATCCCACATGACTGACTCAGCAGCCCCACAGGCCACCCCGCTGCGGGCGCGGCGCAACCTGCGGTTGATCACGGCCGGGGTTCTGGCGATCTGCCTGGGCGGGCTGGGTGCCGCGGTGCTCTACGCGAACCTTGCTGACGCCCGTGCTGTGATCGCAGTGACGCGGACGGTCTACCGCGACCAGCTGATCACGGCAGAGGACCTCGCGGTCACCTCGCTCACCACGACCCCCGGGATCGAGACCGTCTCGGCTGAGCGGATCTCCGACGTGGTCGGTCGGACGGCACTCACCGACCTGACGGCCGGGTCGGTGCTCTCGCCCCGCTCGTTCGGTGAGCCACCCGTGGAAGCCGGAGTCTCCCGGCTGGGAATCAAGCTCTCTCCCGGGCGGATGCCGTCCACGCCGCTGCCGCCGGGCACCCAGGTTCTGCTCGTCGCGGTCGCCCGCGATGGCGGCGACCCGCCCGAGGGAGCCAGCGTGATGGGTCGGGTCGCCTCCCCGGCGAGCAGCCTGCCTGACGGCTCGGCGGTCGTGGACGTCACTGTCCCGCAAGCAGAGGCGGAGCGGGTCGCTCGACTCGCCGCCGGTGACCAGTTGGTGGTCGTCAGACAGCCGGGAGGGCCTCGATGAGCCTGCTCGTGCTGACCAGCGCTGTCCACTCGCCTGGTACCACCACGACCGCCGTTGGGCTGGCGCTCACCTGGCCAAAGCCCGTCCTGCTGGTCGACGCCGACAGGGTGCCCTCCCAATCGGTGCTCGCCGGGCTGTTGCAGGGCCACGACCCTGGGAGTCGCGGCCTGTGGGGCGTCCTGGCGGCCCATCGTGAGCGCCGTCCGCTCGGGGCGGCCATCGAGCAGGGGTGTTTGGCGTTGCCAACATCCGATGGGGTCGGACGGTCGTTCCTGCCGGGGTTCTCGCACCCGGGGATGGTGGACCTCTTCGCCTCAGCCTGGCCCGATTTCGTCTCCGCTCTCGCGTCGTGGGAAACCGATGTCATCGTCGACGCCGGCGCGATCGGAACCAACGGCCTGCCGCCGGCCCTGACGCACGAGGCGGACGCCGTGATGGTGGCGAGCCGAACCAGCCTCGTTGACCTGGCGGGCCTCCGGCTCTACCTCCCACTGCTCACCGAGCTGGTGCCCACGGAGCGGTTGAGCATGGTCCTGGTGGGCGCCGGACGTCCCTACTCGGCGAGCGAGATCAGCGCGACCCTTGGTCAACGGATCGAGGCGTCACTGCCCTGGAACCCCGCTGCGTCGGCGGTGTGGTCTCACGGCGAGGTAGCCGGACGGGCGTTCGCCGGGAGTCCGTACGTGCGGGCTGTGCGAGGGTGCGCCGATGGGTTGGCGGAGCGTTTCGACCGCAGTCGGGCACGGATCGGAGCCCCACGGTGAAACGACTCGTCGACATCTCCCTGGTCAGCGGGCCACCGCTGCTCGACTCGACCTTCAGTTCCGATGAACTCGCCCCCAGGCGGCGGGCGCACTCGACTCCCGACGCGCCACGCCGCGAGGCGACCCTCGCCGGCGGGGCAGGGCTCGACTGGGCAGTGGTGGTCGGCCTCCGGCGAAAGGCGTCAGACCGCATCACCCGCGAACTCGCACAGACGGTGCAGGAGACCGGGCGGCCGCTGGGGGAGATCGACCGGCGCCTCTTGGGGCGTTCCGCCGTCCACACCGTGGTGGCCGATCACGCCGCCGAACTGGGGGTTCACGGCCAGGCGCTGTGGCCCGTGGACCTGGAGCAGGCTTACGCCGTCGCGGTCGAGGACGCGATCTTCGGGTACGGCAGGCTCCAGCCCCTGTTCGAGATCCCCGAAGCGGAGAACATCGAGATCCACGGCTGCGATTCAGTGGTCGTCCAGTACTCCGATGGGCGGCGGCTGCCGCACCCGCCGGTGGCCGACAGCGACGAAGAGCTCGTCGAAGCCATCCGGTTCCTCGGAGAATCGGTCACTCCCGCCCGTCCGTTCGACGATGCGCACCCCACGATGACGCTGGCCCTGGGCGATCGGTTCCGGTTGCATGCGATCGGCTTCGGCCTGAGCTTCCGTCCGTCCATCACCATCCGGCAGCACACGCTCACCGAGATCACCCTGAAAGAGCTTGCGGACGGCTCAATGATGCCGCTCGAGGTGGCCCGGCTGCTGCATGCCGCCGTGCTCGCCCGCAAGTCGATTGTCATCTCAGGCGACCAGGGGGCAGGCAAGACCACCCTGTTGCGCGCCCTGATCGCGGCGATCCCGGCCTCGGAGCGGTTCGGCACCCTGGAGACCGATTACGAGCTGCTGACCCACCTGCAGCCGGGACGCCGCAACATGCTCGCCCTGCAAGCCAAGGTCGGCATGGGGGAGACCCACTACGGCAAGCGGCTGGGCGAGTTCACGGTGGCGGACCTGATCCCCGAGGCGCTGCGCCAGAACTTGTCCCGGCTGATCGTCGGGGAGGTCCGTGGCGGTGAGGCCGGCGCGATGTTCGAAGCGATGACGGCAGGCGCAGGGACGCTCAGTACGACCCACTCGCACTCGGCGGCCTCCACCATGGATCGCCTCGCCTCGCGAGTGGCCCAGGGCGGGGTGTTGTCGGTGGACGAGGCCTATCGCCAGATAGCTCATCACATTCATCTTCTCGTGCATGTTCAACTGGTCGACGACACCTGGCGAGGTGGCTCGCGTTCTCGCCTGGTCGCCGAGATCCGACAGCTGACCGGCGGAATGGAGGCCGGTAGGCCAGTCACCCACCTGGCCTACCGTGGGGATCCCTTCGACGGCGGCAATGCCCGCTTCACTCCCGACCCCGACTTCCTCGCCGAACTGGCGCCCTTCGAGAGTGGGTGGCAGCGGTGATCGGTGGACTCTTCGCGGCGGGCAGCGGGGTGCTGCTGGCCGGCGGACTGATTGCGGTCATCGTCGGGTGGCGGGCGCCGGCTGCGCCGATGGCGCGGTCGTACCACCGTCGCCTGGTCGATCTCAGCGCTAGGATCGGCCCCCGCCGCCTCGCCCTGGCTGCCGCTTGGCTCGTCGCTGGCCTGGTGGCCGCCAGTATCACCCGGTGGCCACTGCTGGTGGCCGTGGTGCCGGGGCTCGGGATCGGCCTGCCCGTGCTGCTAGGTAAGCCGTCCAATCGCGAGCTTGAGCTGTTGCAGGCGCTCGACCGCTGGGTACGCACGATGGCGGCCATCCTGCCCACCGGACGTTCGATCGGGGATGCCATCCGGGTGTCGTTACGCCAGGCTCCGACCCTGCTGGCCGAGCCACTGTCCCTGCTGGTCGACCGGTTGGACGACCGCTGGACGCTGACGCAGGCGCTGTACGCCATGGCCGATGACCTTGACAGCGCCGACGCGGATGCCGTCCTCGCCTCACTCGCATTGGCTGCCCAGCGGGGAGGGACGGGTGCGCAGGCCACGTTGTCGTCGCTGGCGGACGCCATTCAGGAGCGGCTCAAGGCCCTTCGTGAGATCGAGGCGGAACGAGCGAAGCCGAGGATCGTGGTCCGGCAGGTGACGATGATCACCCTCACGGTGCTCGGTGGGGCGTTGCTGTTCGGGGGCACCTTCTTCGAGCCGTATCGCTCGGGGATCGGCCAGGTGATCCTCACCGTCTTGATCACGGCCTACCTGGGGTCGCTGTTGTTCCTGCGAAGGCTCACGGTGGCTCGTCCCCGCCAACGAATCCTGCGGCGGGCGACATGACGATGCTGCTCGCCACGATGGCCGGAGCGCTGATCGTGGCAGGAGTCTGGGCCCTGGCGCTGGTTCGGGTCACGCCGCATCCACGGCTGGAGGATGTCTTCGACCTGCTGGACGGACGCCGCCAGCAGCCGGAAGAGGCTGATGGGCCGGGGCTGGCACGTGTGGGCGCGTGGGTGCGCGGACGCTTCGGACTGGCGATTGCCGACGACACCCGCCGGCGATTGCGCATGGTGGGCGTCAGCGTGGACCGGCACGTGGCGCACAAGGCCGTTGGCGCGCTGGTGGGGTTGATCCTGCCCGGCCTGGTGGGGGGCTGGTTCAGCTGGCTGACCGGGTCGTTCGGGATGATCCCCCTTGCGATGAGTCTGATCGGCGCCCTCGTCGGGTTCATCGCGCCGGACATCATGCTCCGGCAACAGGACAAGGCGGTGACCGAGGATGCCACCGAGGCGCTGCTGACGTTCTTCGACCTTGTCACCCTGGAGAGACTGGCCAACCAGTCGGGCAGTCAGGCCTTGCGGTCGGCCGCGGCGACCTCGGACGTGACCGTGTTCGTGGCGATCAGAGGAGCCCTCGAACGTGCCCGGCTCGAACAGCGTGCCCCCTACGCCGAGTTGCAGCGACTCGGCCACGACCTCGAACTGCCCGCGCTGGTCGACATCGCCGATGTGATGAAGCTGGACGAATCGGGCGCAGCCCTGTCCAGTGCCCTGCGCGCTCGAGTGAAGGAGCTGCGGGACGCCCACCTGACGGCGATGAAGATCGCCGCCGCCGAGGTCTCCGAGCGGATGGGCGTGCTGATGGTGATTCCCAGCTTGCTGTTCGGCCTGTTGTTCCTGGTCCCCCCACTACTGCGCCTCATCGAAGGCTGACCCCATTCCGACACCCCACAAGGAGAACCAATGAAGAAGATGCTGTATCTGCTGGTGGCCGCCCTTGCCGCACCGATGCCTCGGCGTGATGAGCGTGGCTTGTCCCAGTCGACCGAGAATGCCATCCTGCTCGCCGGCGCGGTGTCGGTGGCCGTGGCGGTGATCACGGCCGTCACGTTGTATGTCAACGCCAAACTGCCACGTCCGTGAACGAGCGGGGGCTTGCCGAGTCCACCCAGTGGGCGATCGTGATGCCCGCACTGCTCGGGCTGGTGCTCGGCCTGGTCCAGACCGGGATCTGGCTGCAGGGGCGCTCGGTCGCATCACAGGCGGCCGCGGCGGCCGCAGACGTCCGCGCTTCAGGGGCCAAGTTCCAGGCGGAGGCTGAGGCCATCGCGACAGCGATCGCTCACCACGGCGGCTTGACCGAGGTCGCCGTCAGCACGTCGCAGCGGCATGGGCGGGTGCAGGTGACAGTCGCCGGACGAACCCAGGTCTTCTTGGATGTGGGTCAGTCGCGCGTTGTCGAGCACGCCACGCTCCCCTGGGAGCAGGTGACCTCGCCGTGACCCGCGTCGTCCGCGGCAGGGCCGGATCCGGCGAGCGAGGGGCGGTCGCCGTCGAGTTCGCCCTGGTGATTCCGCTGCTGGTGCTGCTGTTCGGCCTGGTGGTGGGGGGTGCCAGGGTGTGGCTGGCCCGGTCGTCCGTCGAGGCGATGGCCGCGGCCGGCGCACGAGCCGCGTCCATCGCGCGCACCCCGGCGACCGCGGAGTTCGACGCGAAGGCGCTGGTCAGGGCACAGGCCACGACCGAGGGGCTGCGTTGCTCGACGCTGCGCATCGACGTGGACGCTCGCGTGCTGGCCACCCCGCCCGGCACGCCCGGTCGGGTGGGCGTCGGGGTGCGCTGCAGCGTGCCACTGGCGGACGTGATGGTGCCCGGCTGGCCGGGTGAACTGGCGGTTGAGGCGCAGGCCGCCTCCGTGGTTGATCAGTATCGAGGGAGACGATGATGCGCTGGCTGCGTGGCCTGGGCGCCCTGATCGCGCTGGTCGGCGTCTTGGTGGGAGCACCGCCGCTGCTGCTGGCCTGGGGACGGGTGCACCCCTGGACGTGGGCGCCCGGATTCGACGACGGATCGCTGCTGCTGGCGGTGCTCACCATCGCCGGCTGGATCGCGTGGGTCGCCTTCACCCTGGCGACCCTGCTGGAGGTCGTCCGGCTGCTCAGCCGGAACCGCTTCGTGGTGAACCTGCCTCTGCTGGGCGGCCTGCAAGGGGTTTGTGCCGGGTTGGTCATCGCTGTGGTCGCGTTGGCGGCCAGCGGTCCGTCCGCACCTGAGGCAGCGCCTGGTATCGCGGGAGTCGAGGTGGGGCACCAGACAACCAGCTCCCAGGCAACCGGAACACCCCCGCCAGCGCAGCGGGACAGCGAGACGCCCGCCGCCGGCTCATCGGACCGCGGTGCGGGCGCAACCCAGCGTCTGGTGCGGCCACCCGAGACCACGTCGAACAGCTACGTGGTGTCCACCGGGGACGACTTGTGGAGCATCGCCGCTACGCAACTGGGGCAGGGACGCCGGTGGCGCGAGATCGCCGAGGCCAACCCGCGGACTCTCGCCGATCCGACCACAGATCTGGTTCCGGGCACGACACTGCAGATCCCGTCTGGCAGGCAAGTTCCGTCGGGCAGGCAGATCCCGTCGGGCGGCGGTGACGCCGACGCCGTTACCAGCGCTTCCCCGGCACCCCGGCGGGTCGTGGTGAAGCCCGGCGACACCCTCAGCGGACTGGCGGAGGAGCATTTGGACGAGGCTGCCCGGTGGCAGGACATCGCCCGTGCCAACCGCAGCATCGTCGCTGACCCTGACCACATCGAGGTGGGATGGCGCCTGACCCTGCCCAGTGACGCCGTGGGCGCCGGGACTGGTCGGCCGGGAACTCCCAGCAATGCGGCAAATCGAGCGGCGCCTGCGGCAGATCCAGCGGAGCCCGCGGCACCGGCCAGCGAGAACGGGAAGGCGACCGAGGTCGATTCCTCGGCTCCCTCCGACGAAGGGGCGCCCACCAGGGATGAGGCGGCGGAGCGTGTCGGCACCGCTAGGGTTCCGGGTACGGCCAGCACGTCGCCGGTTGGCTCGCCCGAGCCGGTGGCGTCCGCCCAATCATCGGTGGGGCCGCACCTCGAGGTCCCTGAGCGATCGGCGGGCGCAACGGTCGACCCGGCCTCGGACACCGTGCTGATTGGCAGCTTGAGTGGCTTGGCCGCCGCCGGACTCGTCGGTGGTTGGCAGTCCCGCCGGCTGTTGCAGCACCGGACTCGGGCTCCCGGGCGCCGAGTGCTGCAGCCTGACGAGGAGTTGCTGCGGTTTCACAGCGCGCTGGGAAGGGCGCAACGGCCTGATCACAGCAGCGCACTCGACGCCGCCCTGCGAGCCATCGCCCGCCATCACCACCGGGCGGCGACCCCCTTGGCTCCGCTGGCGGACGCCGTCCTCGAACCAGACGCCATCGTCTTCCACTGGGCCGAGCCCGCCGGTCCTCCCCCGAGGCCGTTCGGCGGCTCGGACGCGGCGTGGCGACTGCTCCTCGACGACGCCTCGCTGCTGCCGCAGGACGCCGCCGACCCGGTTGCCTTCCCAGCGCTGGTCAGTCTCGGCGCCGGGGCGGAGGGGGAGACCGTCCTGGTGGACGTGGAACGCTCGGGCGTGCTGGGCGTGGCGGCCGATCACCCGGAACTGCAGCACGCCACGATCGCCGCCATGGCGGTCGAGTTGGCCTGCGCCTCGTGGGCCGCCGAGGTCACGGTGATCGTCGCTGGCGGCGACGATCGGCTCGTCCGCGCGGCGGGGGGCGAACGGGTGGAGACCCTCGCGAACTGCGAATCCGCCCTCGTCAGGATCCGGCGCCGCCAGACCGAGCGGGCTGCGGCGCTCGGGTCGGACGAGCTACGGCAGCTCAGGGTCGACCCGGACCGGGCAGAAGCCGTTGCGCCAGAGGTCTACGTGTTCACCGATCCGGTGGACCGGGCCGCTCTCGACGAACTGGACGGCCTGCTGGCCGGGCGCCCACTGGGCTTGGCGGCGATCCTCGCGGTCGCGGCTGATGCACCCGCAACCTGGCAGGTCAGCGGCGACGCCCTGCGACCCACCGGCGTCTGGCCAGGTTCGGCCCCGTTGCGGGCCCAGGCCATCCCCGCGGCCACCCGCGCTGCGGTGGCCGACCTGTTCGGCGTGGCCGACAGCCCTGAAACCACCCCTGCCCCCTGGTGGAGCGGCGACCGGGCGTCCAATGTCCGGCCGCTCCCGCTGCGAGAACCCGAGATCGAGGACACCGTGGACATCGTCAGGCTGCGTCGTCGCGAGCCAACCCGCCCCACCCTGCTGTTGCTCGGCCCGGTGGAGCTGGTGGGAGCCACCGGCAGCGAACCGGCCCGCTCACGAAGCCAGCTGCTCGAGATGTGCGGCTGGCTGCTGGAACACCCCCAAAGAACCGCCTCCCAGATGGCCACCGCGATGGCCGTCGCGGAGGGAACCCGGCGCTCCAACATGAGCCGGTTGCGGTCCTGGCTTGGCCAGGATCCGGGCGGAAAGCCCTACCTGCCAGACGCCTACTCGGGACGGATCAGTCTGCACGAGGACGTCACCTCCGACGCGCAGGCGGTGCGCCTGCTGGCGGGCCCGGGGGTCGACAAGGTGAGCGAGGGCTCGCTGACCGCCATCCTCGAGCTGGTGCGTGGCGCGGTGCTCGCCGACGTGGCACCGGGGCAGTGGTTCTGGGCTGAGGAACTCCGCAGTGACCTGGAATCGACCGTCCGCGATGTCGCAGTGGTGCTGGCTGGCCGGGCCCTGGAGCGGGGTGACCTCGACCTGGCCCGTTGGGCAGTCCAGCGAGCGCTCGTGGCTGCCCCGGACGACGAACTCCTGCTGGCTGCCTGGATCAGGGCCGAGCACGCGGCCGGCAACGCCTCCGTCGTTCAACGCTTGGTCAGCCGCCTGACCCTGCAGGCACGGATCCTCGGAATCGACCTGATGCCGGACACCGTCCTGCTGTGCCAGCACGTGGTGGAAGGGGCGTACCGAGCGCGTCGCGCCTAACCAGGCAACTTGGCGGCCTGCTCCTCGTGCCAGGGAACCGATCCACGGGGGCGGTCGGGCTGCGCCCGGTGCCAGGCCCTACGGAAGTCACGCAACAGCCACGGCCAATCGGTCTGGATCGCGTCGACGCCCAGGTCGAAGATTGGCCCGTAGGCGGCCTCGGGTGAATCAGCGATGGCTAATTCGTCATCCAAACCACCGAAGAGCGGCACTCCGGTGGTGAGGGTCTCGGTGTTGACGAAGCAGTAGACCCCGCGATCGTGAAACTCCTCGATCACCGAGTTGGAGAACCAGGGATGGTGTTGCGTGGTGGTGATCAGCTCGACCCCCACGGTGTTGATGGTGGGGTCAGCGAGCGTGCGGTAGACATCGTCGGGACTCGCGCAGATCGGCATGACGGGGAACTTCACGGGGAAATCGCGTAGCCGCTGCAGCGCGGCTTCTTCCCAGGCCGGACATTTCATGACGAGCTGATCGCTCATGGTGAGGCGCGCGAGCGCTCGTAGCAGCGTGGGCCACCGCCACCAGGAGCGATCGACCGTGAACAGCACGGGGTCGCCGCGAAATGATTGGAGCAACGGAAGTAACCGCTCCACCCTGGCCTTCCGCCCCGGGCGGTCCACCCAGATGTAGGAGGCCCGATCGATCTCCGCTGCCGTTAGTGTCTGCAGATTCGCGTCGAACCCGAGGGTCTCCGCCTCGTAACCGTCGTGGAAGCAGTAGAACTCGCCGTCGCTCGAGGCCGTCACGTCGATCTCGACCATGTCAGCACCGCTGAGCTGGGCAGCCTTCACCGCCAGCCTGGTGTTCTCCGCGATACTGCCGTGCCCGACCGCCCGGTGGGCGACGATGAGAGTTCCGACGCGGTCGAGGGTGGCGTTGATTCGGGCGTTCTGCGGCGCGAAGTGCGGCTGTCCGAACATCGACACCTCCGGTGTTGAGCGACATCGTCGACCACAGGTTCAGTCGTCGCTGACTGTGTCTCGATCATAGCCAGCCACACCAGCCGCCGAGCCACGCGAGGCGACGAGGTCTTCCGCCGACGAGCGCCCGCGAATGCTCGCCGACGGGTCCGGATACACCACTTCGGCCACTGCGCCACGGCAGCTGTGGAAGGATTGGCAAGGCGAAAACAAGGAGTGACATGCCCGAATTCACTTATGAGGACCTGCTGCCGATCGGGGAGGACACCACTCCCTACCGCTTGATCACGACCGAGGGGGTCGAGACAGTCGCTGGACCGGACGGCCGCACCTTCCTCAAGGTCGCACCAGAAGCACTGGAACTGCTCGCCGAAACGGCCATGCACGACATCGCGCACTACCTGCGGCCGGCGCACCTCCAGCAACTGCGGAACATCCTCGACGATCCCGAGGCGAGCCCGAATGACAAGTTCGTCGCGCTCGACCTGATGAAGAACGCCAACATCGCCGCCGGCGGGGTGCTGCCCATGTGCCAGGACACCGGCACTGCGATCGTGATGGGCAAGCGTGGTCAACAGGTGCTCACCGAAGGCACGGACGAACTCCCACTCTCCAAGGGCATCTACGACGCCTACACCAGGCTCAACCTGCGCTACTCCATGAACGCCCCGCTGACGATGTGGGACGAAAAGAACACCGGCACCAACCTGCCGGCGCAGATCGAGCTCTACGCCGACACCGCACCCGGCCACGAGAACACCTACAAGTTCCTGTTCATGGCCAAGGGTGGCGGGTCGGCCAACAAGAGCTACCTGTACCAGGAGACGAAGGCGATCCTGAACCCAGCGTCGATGATGAAGTTCCTCGATGAGAAGATTCGTTCGCTCGGCACCGCGGCCTGCCCGCCCTACCACCTGGCGATCGTGATCGGTGGTACCTCCGCGGAGTTCGCGCTGAAGACGTCGAAATACGCCTCGGCGAAGTACCTCGATTCGCTGCCCACGTCCGGTTCGATGAGCGCCCACGGCTTCCGGGATGTCGAGCTTGAGCAGCAGGTCCTGCAGCTCACCCGCGATTTCGGCATTGGCGCCCAGTTCGGCGGCAAGTACTTCTGCCACGACGTTCGAGTGATCCGGCTGCCCCGTCACGGTGCGTCCTTGCCGGTCGCTATGTCGGTGTCCTGCTCGGCTGACCGGCAGTGCCTGGCCAAGATCACGCCCGAAGGCGTCTTCATCGAAGCCCTCGAACGGGATCCGGTGCACTTCATGCCCGACACCACCCACGGCCAGCTCGAGAGCAGCGACGTGGTTGAGATCGACCTCCGCAAGCCGATGGCTGAGGTGTTGGCAGAACTCAGCAAGTACCCGGTGAAGACGCGGCTCAGCCTGAACGGGACGGTGATCGTTGGTCGTGACATCGCGCACGCCAAGATCAAGGAGCGCCTGGATCGGGGTGAGGAGATGCCGCAGTACCTCAAGGACCACCCGATCTACTACGCGGGACCAGCGAAGACCCCGGTGGGGATGCCCTCCGGCTCGTTCGGTCCGACCACCGCTGGACGGATGGACTCCTATGTCGACCAGTTCCAGGCGGCCGGCGGCTCGATGATCATGCTGGCCAAGGGCAACCGTTCCAAGGCGGTGACCGACGCCTGTCAGGCCCACGGCGGGTTCTATCTCGGCTCGATCGGCGGCCCGGCGGCCCGGCTCGCTCAGGATTGCATCACCAGCGTCGAGTTGCTGGAATACCCAGAACTCGGCATGGAAGCGATCTGGAAGATCGAGGTGAAGGACTTCCCGGCGTTCATCGTGGTGGACGACAAGGGAAATGACTTCTTTGCCACGGTGAGCCGACCGACGGTCGTGCCGCTCACCCGCGCCTGAAAACCCCGGGAGAAAGCGAACGCCGCGGGGGGAGAATCCCGCGGCGTTGGCCGAGCCCGAGCCTCGCTCAAACCTGGCGCTGCTCCATCGGGACGTAGTCGCGCGAGGTCT
>JBAVKY010000267.1:0-7807 GCA_049688555.1 Propionicimonas sp. | reverse complement strand
ATCGGGGGCTTTGCGGGTGTTCAGCGACTACGCCGAATGGGTCGCGAGAGGTAACGCGGTGGTCTACAACGCTCGAGGATCGGGTGTGAACGTCTGAGCGACCTACCCCTCGTCCCGGGTCTCGCGGAGGTGCCTCACCTCAAGGTCGATCAACTCCAGGAGATCGGCCTCGGGAGCTTCCCCGTGTTCGGTCACAATGGCCGCCGCCCGGAGCCATTCCTGTTGTTGCGTCGGGTCCACGGGATGCACCATGCCGTCCTCTGGTGCGCCGCTGGCTTCGTCGTCATTGACGGGGTGTTGTTCGTCGAACTCCATGGTCCCACCGTACGGCCGTTTCGCAGCCGGGGGAGGGGTCCGCGCGACACTCGGGCCTCGCCTGCCCAAGAGCCCCCGCTGCGCGCGCGGACACCTTGCCCGATCGACTCCGGGCACCTGCACAGCGGCCACGAGCCTTCCGCCCGAGTCGACCACTGCGTCCCGCAGGGGCTTCATCCAGGTGTGCTCGAAGGCCAGGATCGCCGCGGAACTGCCCGGTTCCAGAACCCTTGGGGCGGACGCCCGTTCACTGGGCGCGCTGGGATGCCGATCAGCAGACCTCCAGCGAGCCACCCCGCTGTTCGCGCACATTCTTCTTCCTGCCGTGCGGCCTACGTGAGGAGGCGCCCCAGGATTAGCTTCGTGCGGGGTGGGGCTTGCCGGTCGGTGCCGCGTCCACCAGGTCGTGGCGCACGGAGTACCGCGCGCGGAGTCTGGCGTCCTGCTTGATCCGGTAGCGCTCGCCCAGGGCCGTGCGGATCGGCAGGGTGCCGGGGACGCGGTCAACGGGTCGCCCTCCCACATGCCGGCGAAGTAGCTGGGTGCGAGGACGGGGAAACGCGCTATGGCCTCGTCGCAACGGCGAACGCTGGTCGGGATCTCGCTCACAGGGACCACACAGACCTGCTCACCAACGATGGGCGACGTCAATCACCAGCCGCGATCCTCCCCCTGGTCGGTCCAAGGTGAAAGTGCGGAAGGGCAACCGGGCCCGGGTCCCGACCCCGAAGCTGGTCTGCCCCTCGAAGCTGCCCAGGAACGCCACCTGCTTGAAGGTCTGGAACCCCGAGACGCTGACCGCGCGGGTACGGCTGTCAGGGTGGTAGGTGGCGTGACCGTGAGAGTCGTAGGCGGGCGCCTTGACGATGATCCTGAGGTCGGCGTCACCGGACAGCGGGACCCGACGACCCTCCCCCTCGGTGTAGACCCCGTTGACGTAGCGGACGTCGTAGCCCTTGATCTTGCCCTTGAGATCGATGACCAGACGGTCGTAGCAGCTGTGCCTGCCCGCCCGGACGTCGGTGACGGTCGCCTTCGAGGATCCCGACCTGGATTCAGGGAGGGACCCCCAGTTCAGGCCGCAGTAGGAGGCCGGGGCGATGATCTCAGTGGCGACGGCCGTGGTGACGGCGGGGGAGACAGGGGTGAGGCCCAGCCCGGCGACGAGCAACGCTGCGGCGAGCCCAGTGCGAAGGGTTCTCATCTCCAACTCCTCAGTTGAAGAACGGTGATATTTCTCATGGTGACGCTGTGACCATGAGAACACCAGAGGGGATTTGCTGAGAAGTTCTGGTCACCCTGCAGCGAGTCACCGTGCTGCTGTATCACCGTGCTGCGCGGGAGCTCGGTCAGGAGCCGTCAACGCTTCTTCCGGCCCCGGCAGAAGTAGCTGATCGGGCCTACGAAGCTCACGAAAGACGCTGCGACCCAGAGGCTCTTCTTGCCGTTGATCTTTGAGGCGGGCCTTCGGGACAGGTCCCACAGGGCTGCGACGAGTAGTCCCACCTGGGCTGCGGCGCCGCTGATCATCAGTGTCTTCTGTGCGGGTGTGAACTCGTGCCAGCGCTTTTGCTTGCTCTTCATCGGTAGCTCCTTCGCCATGACAAACGGTAGCGCGCCGACCACTGCCCTCGTGAGTCATGAGCGATTCCAGCTGTGACCGCCTGACCACGTCCGAACTCCGCAACCACATCATCGCCATTCTCGACGCCTGCGCTGCACGGAGGACGCGTTCGACGACCTCACCAGCGAGACACCCTGATCGGAGTTGCGTTCAACGCAACGAGCCAAGATCGCAGGGCTTCACCCCGCCCCAAGTTGCGCTGAATGCAACGTGGGCATGCTTGCCGGTTGCTGACGCTGTGGCTTCGGCCTAGCGTTTGGAACAACGCCGGAACCATCCGGCGGGTGGCGATGGGAACGACGATGGCTGAGCAGGGCGCCGAGCGCAGCTCACTGGGCGCGGAGCGCAGCTCACTGGAGCGCGGGCTCAAAGTCATCCGACTGTTGCTCGAAGTCGAAAGTGACCCGGCGCTGCAGCACCGAGGGTTGTCGGTGCAGCAGGTCTCCTACGAGCTGGGGGTGCACAAGAGCACCGCGTCCCGGCTGCTGCGAACCCTCGCCGAGGAAGGCTTCGCCGTCCAGCCGGCCCGGTCCCGCCGGGGGTACCGGCTGGGTCCGGCCCTGCGCTCCCGGTTCGGCCTGACCCCGGCCCAACAGCGGTTCCGCGACCTGGCCTCGCCGTTCCTCCAGGAATTGGTCGGGCTCACCGGCGAATGCGCGCACGGCGCTGTAGCGGCCGACGATGCGGCCCTCGTCGTCGACGCGATCGAGACCGCCCAATCGTTGCGGGTGGTGCTGGAGAAGGGGCGGTTGCTGCCGCTGCACTCAACGTCGGTCGGCAAGTGCCTGCTCGCCTGGGAGCTGGCCCCTCTGGCCGCCGACCTGCCGGCCCGCACCGGGCGGACGATCACCGATCCCGCCCGGCTGCGGGCCCACCTCGCCAGGGTCCGCGCCGTCGGCTACGCCGTGGACAACGAAGAGAACCACACCGGCGGCTGCGGCATCTCGGCCCCGGTGTTCGAGGGCCGCGGCGGGCCGCCGATCGGCTGCATCGGCAGCGGCGGCCCGATCCAGCGGATGCCTGAGGGCTCCTTCGAAGAACTCGCCGCCCAAGTCGTGTCGGTGGCCGACCGATTGTCCGTGGCGATCGCCGAGACCACGGGCTGACCGCCACCGCTCCACCGCTTACCCCATCAGGGTCACCCCAGCTGTGACAACCACCAGGGCTTGGCTGTGCCGTGCCCACCCACCACAGGAGGAATCATGAACACCAACTCACCAACCAGCGTGAACAGCAAGGCAGTTATCGCAGTCATGGCGGTCTTCCTATTCTTCGCCGTGCTGTTCGGCTCGCCCGCCGGCTCAGCCACGGCCGAGCCGAACCCCGTCGTGGTCGCGGGATTCAGCAGGTGACGTGAAGGATCGCGCGAACGCGATACTCCCCTCGTCGACCGTGGACGCCGGGGGCTGGCACGCCGAACGGGAGCGGGCGAGACTGGTGCCATGCTGATCGTCGAAGTGTCCGTCCATGTCAAGGCCGCCAACGTGGCCGAGTTTGCCGCAGCGTCCGCCGAGAATGCTCGCCAATCCATTGAGGAACCTGGGATCGCCCGCTTCGACGTGCTGCAGTCGATCGACGACCCGACCAGGTTCGTGCTGACAGAGGTCTATTGGACCCCGGAGGCGGCCGTGGCCCACAAGCAGACTGCCCACTATGCGGTGTGGCGCGATGCCGTGGCCGACCTGATGGCCGAGCCGCGGTCGTCGGTGAAGTACGCAGCGGTCTTCCCTGCCGACGACGGCTGGAGTTGACCGGCAACACTCCGCGCGCCTTGCGGCAGGCGGTCTCACGTGCCGAACCAATCCGACGCCACCGATTTTGTTGCGGCCGCAGTTGCGATAATGTCTCCATAGGGCCTGGTTAGGACAGGCTCACCTAAGTTCTGGAGGCCACGTGTTCGCGAACCTGTTGATCGGACTGCGTGAAGGACTCGAGGCGTCCCTGATCGTCAGCATCCTGATCGCCTACCTGGTGAAGACCGGACGCCGGCGGCAACTCCCATCGATCTGGCTGGGCGTCGGCGTCGCAGTACTGGTGTCCTTGGCTTTCGGGGCGGTACTCACGTTCGGCCCCAAGGGGCTGACCTTCGAGGCGCAGGAGATCATCGGGGGATCATTGTCGATCGTGGCGGTCGGCCTCGTCACCTGGATGGTCTTCTGGATGGCCTCCTCCGCGCGCACCCTGGCCGGCGACCTGCGCGGCCAAGTTGACGCCGCGGAGGGCAAGCCGTGGTCCCTGCCGCTGATCGCAGCCCTCGCTGTCGGACGGGAGGGGCTCGAGACGGCCCTGTTCATCTGGGCCGCCACGAAGTCGATCTCCCGAGACGGCGGCTCGACCACCGAACCCCTCGTGGGGGCCCTGATCGGCATCGCGATCGCGATAGCGCTCGGTTTTCTGATGTACGCCGGGGCCGTCCGCATCAACCTCAGTCGCTTCTTCACCGTCACCGGCGGATTCCTGATCATCGTGGCAGCCGGGGTGCTCGCTTACGGCGTCCACGACCTGCAGGAAGCTGGGGTGCTGCCGGGACTCACCACGCTGGCCTTCGACGTGTCGGAACAGATCCCGCCAGGCAGCCTGCTGGGGACCCTACTGAAGGGCATCGTCAACTTCTCGCCCGCGGCCACCGTCCTCGAGGTGACCGCCTGGGTGGCCTACGTCGCGATCGTGGGGACGCTGTTCGTCCGTCGCGTCGCCCGCCCGGGCCCCAGGCCAGTCGCCGCGAGCACGGTCGAGCCGGTTTCCGCCAAGGCATCGGCCTGATCCCGACCACTCGCAATGAAAGGCGTCATGAAGACACGCGCGCTCGTCCTCGCAGGGGCGACCCTGTTCGCCCTTGTCGGCTGTACCGACAACGCCCCCGCCGCAACCCCCGGCGACGTCCGGGCGCTGTCGGTCACGGCGTCCGACGACGCCTGCAGCTTGAGCGCGACAACGGCTCCCTCGGGAACGTTGACCTTTTCGGTCACCAACACCGGAACCAGGATCAACGAGTTCTACCTGTTGGCTGCTGACGGGCTGCGGATCGTCGCCGAGGTCGAGAACATCGGACCGGGGCTCACCCGCGAGCTGGTGGTCAGCGCACCGACCGGAAGCTACTTCACGGTGTGCAAACCGGGGATGGTCGGCGCGGGGATCAAGGTCCCCTTCGTGGTCACCGAGTCGGGCCAGCCCGTCGAGCCGTCCGGCGATGATGCGGCCTTGGTGGCCGCTGCCGACGAGGCCTACGGCGCCTACGTCCGCGACCAAGCCGAGCAGTTGCTGGCCAAGACCGAGGACTTCGTCAGCGCCTACACCGCAGGCAAGGCCGACCAGGCCCGCTCGCTCTACGCGCCGACGCGCGTCCACTGGGAGCGGATCGAAACGGTCGCGGAATCCTTCGGTGACCTCGACCCGAAGCTGGACCTGCGCGAAGCGGATCTCGAACCGGGCCAGGAATGGACGGGTTGGCACCGCATCGAGAAAGACCTGTGGCCCGCCCGCGCGAAGGGCTACCAGCCCCTCGACGCGGCCGGACGCGCGAAGTACGCCGAAGACCTGCTGGCCAACACTCAGATCTTGTACGACCGCACCCGCGACCTGACCTTCGCCGCGGACGCCATCGCCAACGGTGCCAAGGGCCTGCTGGACGAGGTGGCCACCGGCAAGGTCACCGGCGAGGAGGAGTACTGGTCGCGCACCGACCTGTGGGACTTCCAAGCCAACGTGGACGGCGCCCGCGTCGCTTGGGAGGGGCTTCGTGACTTGCTGAAGCGCAAGAACGCCGCCCTCGACACCCAGATCGGGACGGCCTTCGCCGAATTGCAGACGCTGCTCGACCAGCACCGGGCCGGCGACGGGTTCGTCACCTACGACAAGCTCACCGCCGGTGAGGTCAAGGCGCTTTCCGATGCCGTGAACACCCTGAGCGAACCGCTGTCGAAGATGGCCGGAGCGGTGCTGGCATGACCGGAGCGGTGCTGGCATGACCGGAGCGTCGGGACTCTCTCGGCGGGGCCTGATCGGAGCGGTCGGCGCCGGGGCGGCGGTCGCGCTGACCGGCACCGGAGCCTTCTACGCCGCCGGCCGGGAGTCGGCCGCCGCCGAGCCGGCCATCACGACCCACCCGTTCCACGGGGCCAAGCAGTCGGGCATCACCACGACGGCGCAGGACCGGCTGCACTTCGGCGCCTTCGACCTGAACCCCACGGCGACCCGGAGCGACCTGATCGGGTTGCTGCAGGACTGGACGGCCGCTGCCGCGCAGCTGACCCGGGGGCTGGGAGCCGGGACCTTCGGCCCCCTGTCCGGCCCGTACGACGCCCCGCCGGACGACACTGGCGAGGCCGTCGGGCTGGATCCGGCCGGGTTGACGATCACCTTCGGGTTCGGGCCCTCGCTGTTCACCGGCGCCACCGGTCAGGACCGCTTCGGCCTCGCCGCCCGGCAGCCGGCGGCGCTGAAACGGCTGCCGCACTTCCCGGGTGACAAGCTGACGCTCACCGCCAGTGACGGGGACCTGTGCGTTCAGGCGTGCTCCGACGACCCGCAGGTCGCCGTCCATGCGGTCAGGAACCTGACCCGGATCGCGATGGGTCGGGCATCGCTGCGCTGGTCGCAGCTCGGCTTCGGACGGACCTCGTCCACCACCTCCGACCAGGTCACCGCGCGCAACCTGTTCGGCTTCAAGGACGGAACGGCGAACCTGCGGGCCGACGACACCGCTGCCCTCGACAGCCACGTCTGGACGGCCCCCGGCCACGACGCCAAGGCTGCCTGGCTGGACGGCGGCAGCTACCTGGTGGCGCGCAAGATCGCCATGCACATCGAAACCTGGGATCGCGGCTCGCTGCGGGAGCAGGAGACGTTCATCGGACGCACCAAAGCCGAGGGTGCGCCGCTGTCGGGTGGCACCGAGTTCACCGCCCCCGACTTCGCGCTGGCCGGACGCGGGGGCGCCCCGCTGGTCGATCCGAACTCGCACGTGGCGTTGGCGCATCCCGACCACAACCACGGGGTGCGCATGCTGCGCCGCGGCTACAACTACGTCGACGGCAGCACCACGCTGGGCCGGCTGGCGGCCGGGCTGTTCTTCATCGCCTTCGTCGTCGACCCACGGACGCATTACGTGCCGATGCAGCTGGCGATGACGCGCGGCGACCTGATGCAGGAATACCTGCAGCACATCGGCTCAGGCCTGTGGGCGGTGCCGCCAGGCATTGCCGAGGGCGAGTACGTGGGTCAGGCGCTGTTCAACTGATTCAGGGCCCGGCAACTGTCAGGGACGGCGGCGTGGTGCCGAGTGCCCAGCGCAGCGCCAGGCGACGTCGAGGGATTCCACCAGCGCCAACGATCTTGCCGCGGCTACCGGATCACAGTTCAGGAATCCCGGCATCCCGGTGAGTTCCCCCTCTTTCGTCACCATGGCAGAATCCCCGATGAAGGCCAGATCGGCATAGCTGAAGACGACGTGACCGGGGGTGTGGCCTGGCGTCGGGATGGCTTTGACGCCCGGCAGGATTTCGTCCTGCTGCTGGATGAGGTGCAGTCCGCCTGGTAGTTCCGCCAGCCCCATCAGGCCGGCCATCAGGCGCCGGAAGGGAGTCGGAACCGCGACGGAGCCGGTCAGGATGGCCGCGTCGGCGGCTCCCAGCCACACGCTGGCTCCCGTCCGGCGCTGCCACTCGGCGGCCGCCTGGGCGTGGTCGCCGTCGTAGTGGGTGAGCAGGAGGTGGGTCACGGCGCGCGGCGACCGTCCGGATTCGTGCAGCGCGCGGGCCACCCGGTTCAGCCCGAGCGACAGGCCTGGGTCGATCAGGATCAGGCGGCCGGGGTCGTCGATCAGGTAACAGTGGGCGCCCACGGCCTCGCTAACCCACCAGACCTGAT
>JBAVKY010000266.1:0-1598 GCA_049688555.1 Propionicimonas sp. | reverse complement strand
GCGCTGAACTGTGCGCCGAACTGGCCGACCTTGGCTCGACGATAGCCGCCGCCGATGTGGTGGTGACCGGCTGCACCGCCTTCCACGTCGGCAACCGCGGTGGGTCAACAGTCCGCTTCGTGGCCGCGCTGGCCGAGTCGCGGCAACGTCCCTGCCTGGTCTTCGCGCTCGAATCCAGCCTCAGCCGGCGTGAGATGCGGACTTTCGGGGTGGAGGCCGCCTACTCGCTCAGCGGGTCGACCGTGGGTCAGGCCGAGGTCACCGCGGCGGTGGTCCGGGTGGCGACCGGATGGCTGGGCGCTCAGCGCGGCAACGCCTAGACTTTCCCCATCGCGGAATATCCGGTCCACGGGTCGGGTTGTTGCGGTTGTTTGTTGCCCTGGAAGGACGGAATGACATGAGCGTGGATACTGACATCGTGACCGAGGGGATCACCCTCACCGAGGTCGCGGCCAATAAGGTGAAGGCCCTCCTCTCGACCGAAGAGGTCGAAGACCTTGCGCTGCGCATCTCGGTGGCCCCAGGAGGCTGCGCCGGACTCAGGTACCAGCTCGCCCTCGACGAGCGCCAACTGGACGGCGACGTCGTAAGCGAGTTCTACGGGGTCAGTGTCGTCACCGACCGGATGAGTGCGCCTTACCTCGTCGGAGCGACGATTGATTTCGTCGACACGATCGAGCAGCAGGGTTTCACCATCGACAATCCCAACTCCACAGGCTCCTGCGCTTGCGGGGACAGTTTCAACTGAGTTGAGGCCGGGAGCGTTACGGCGTGATTTTTCTGGGCTGTAGTGGGGCGCCGCAAGGCTGTCTTTTGCGTTAGTCTGAGCGCTCAAGACGTGCCATGCCGACGACGGAAAGGTGTGACGTGAGCCTGAGGAAGAACCGCACGGCGGCCACAGTGCTGTCACTCACGGCCCTGACCGGACTAAGCCTGATGCTCAGCGGATGTTCGGCTGAAACTCTGTCCCAATGGCAGCGAGTGGGATTGCCCGAGGCGGCGAGCGATCGCGCCCCGCTGATCGGGAACCTGTGGGTGGGTTCCTGGATCGCCTCGATGATCGTCGGCGTCTTCGTCTGGGGCCTGATGGCCTGGGTCGTCGTTCGGTTCCGCCGTCGGGACAAGGGCGAAGCCCCACGCCAGACCAGGTACAACCTGCCGTTGGAACTCCTCTACACCCTCGTGCCGTTCTTGATCATCGGGGTGCTGTTCTTCTTCACGGTCAACACCCAAAACGGCGTGTTGGCCAAGGCTGACGAGTCGGTCAAGCCCGTCACGACCGTGAACGTCATCGGCCAGAAGTGGTCGTGGACCTTCAACTACATGGCGGAGTCCAACCCCTTGGTCGGGGCGGTGGTCCACCAGCAAGGGACGATCGACAAGATCCCCGACCTGTATCTGCCAGTGGACCAGCCCGTCCGGTTCAACTTGGTCTCGGCCGACGTCATCCACTCGTTCTGGATCCCGGCTTTCTACTTCAAGCTTGACGTCATTCCTGGCCATCCGAATTCCTTCGATGTCACCCCCACGAAACTGGGTACCTTCTCTGGTAAGTGCGCCGAGCTGTGTGGCACCTATCACGCCGCCATGTTGTTTAC
>JBAVKY010000265.1:0-5228 GCA_049688555.1 Propionicimonas sp. | reverse complement strand
CCGCCGCCCATGCCGCCACCCATAGCACCGACCTCGTGGGCCTTCAGGATCGCGTCGGCCTGGGCCTGGGTCAGCCGGCCGGCCTTCACTGCCTCGTCCAGATTCGCCTTGAGGTCGGCGGTGCGGTCGGCCTGGCGGACCTCGTCCTGATTGTTGAGGGCGTCGAGGGCCTTGGCCTGGTCGACCTTGAGCTCGGCGGCCAGGAAGGCGGCCAGTTTCGCGTGCTCGGCGGCCTGCGCGTCGGCGGTCAGGTCCCGGCCGCGGGTCTGCACGGGGTTGGTCGCGTGATACTTCTGCAATGCTGCGGTGACGGCAGCAGGGGTGACGCCGAGCTTGCCGGCCAGATATTCGGCGTTCTCGCTGGCTCCGTAGCCAGCACCGTTGCGCATGCCGGCGTTCGGGTTGGCGGCGGCGCCGCCGGCCATCCGTCCGTGGCCGCCGCCCTGCCAGGCTTGGGTGGGGCTCGGGTTGGGCGTGGGGTCCGTGGTCTCAGCGTTGGCCAGGGTGGCCACCCCGAGGCCGGAGGCCAGGACGATGAGGGTCCCGCCGACGCCGAGGGCGATCTTCTTCGTGGTGAACATGTCCACTCCTTGTGGCTCGATTCCTTGTTGTCCACCAGTAGACAGGCGCTGTGTGGGGCGATCAGGTGGCTCGCGTGAGGCTTGTGTGAAGGCTGGCGGTGCCCGCGGCCGGCCCTGCCCCCAGGCTTCATGCCTCCTTCATGGAAGCTACACACGGCGCTGCTTGGCTGGTCCCCAGCTCACTGGTTCTCGATGAACCGACCTCAGCAGGAGAGGGATCATCCCCATGACCGTCATGACGAAACCGCCCGGCAGGGCGCGCACTCGCGCTCAGCAGCGCGCCCGGGGTATCCGGAACACGAAGGCGGCCCGCCGACTGGTGCAGCTGGGGATGGCTGGGCTGATTGTGACGGCAGCGGTCCGTCACCAGCTGGAGGGTGGTGGCAACGCGGCCTCGGTTGACGCCCTGTGTCCGTTCGGCGCCGTGGAGACGCTGATCACCTGGGTGACGACGGGCAGCCTCATCAGCAAGACCCATCCGTCCAACCTGGTCCTCGGACTGGCGGTGTTGGTCGCCACCGTGCTGGTGGGCAACGCCTTCTGTGGCTGGATCTGCCCGTTCGGCGCCGTGCAGGACGCGATCACGTGGCTGCGCGACAAGCTGGGGATCAAGCCGCTGGCCGTGCGTCCAGCGGTTGACCGGGCGCTTCGTTACGGCCGGTTCGTGGTGTTGGCCGTCGTCCTCTACTTCAGCGTCACCACGGCCAGGCTGTGGTTCGCCGACTACGACCCCTACCTGCAGCTGTTCGGGCTGCACTGGCTCTTCGAGTGGAACGACGGTCTCTGGGTGGGCCTCGGCATCCTGGCCGCGGTGCTGGTGGGATCGGTCCTGGTGGACCGGATGTGGTGCCGCTACCTGTGCCCACTGGGGGCCGTGTTCGCGGTGGTCGGCCGGCTGAGCTTCCTGCGGATTCGCCGGAACGAGGCGACCTGTACTGATTGCACCCTGTGTGATCGTCCTTGTCCGGTGGGGCTCACGGTGTCCAAGGCCGATCCGCTCGTCAGCGCCGACTGCATCGGCTGCATGGACTGTGTGGCGGCCTGCCCGGTCAAGGGTGCCCTCAACGTCAGCGGCCCCGTGTTCGTGGGCAACCTCCTCGGAAGGTCCGAGGCCAGCCGCCCGAGCCGTCCCAAGTCGGTCCCGAACCAGGCGGTGAAGCGGTGAAGGTCAGTCGGTGGGTGGCCCCCATCGCTTTCCTGGTGATCATGTTCGGCCTGGTCGGCGTCGCGCAGGCCAGTGGCCAGTGGATCACCGGCGGACGTCAGCAGGTGGTGACTGGGCAACAGCTCAGCGCCGTCGACCTGAAGGGCTGGATGACCCTGCAGCAGGCCGCCGACGGTCTCGGGATCCCGCTGCCTGACCTGATCGTGTTGATCGGGCCGCCTCCCGGGGTGACCCTGAGCGGCCAGACCGCCTTCAAAGACCTCGAAGGACTCATCCCCGGATTCGAGCTGGCCGGCTTCCGCGACAAGGTGGCCGCCCACCAGGCCGGCGGGACGCCGCCAGGCTCCTCGACGCTCCCGCCAACGACTGCGCCCGCCGCGAGCCACACGCCCACTGGCGCGGCAACCGCAAGCGGCGCGGTGACCGGGTCGATGAGCCTGCGCCAGGTCGCCGAGGCCAACCAGGTCGACCTCGCGGCCCTGATCGCCGAAGCCGGGCTCCCGGCCCAGGTCAACCCCGACCTGCCGCTGCGGGACCTCAAGAACGCCCTGCCCGGGTTCGAAGTCCAAGCGGTTCGCGACGCCGTCACGGCCCTCCGGTGACACCCCTCGCGCTGATCCGTGGCCTGCGGTTGGTGGTCAGCGATAGCGCTCGTGACAGCGTCGGTCGTATCACCGATTCGGCCGGGAACCTCCTGTCAATGCGCGGACGCTCTTAGGGTGGGGACATGAAGCTTGTTGTTGTTGGGGGAGTAGCCGCCGGGGCATCGGTGGCGGCCCGGGCGCGCCGTTTGGACGAGTTCGCCGAGATCGTGGTGCTTGAGAAGAGCCACCATGTGTCGTTCGCCAACTGCGGACTGCCCTACCACATCGGTGAGGTCATCACCGACCGAAGCCGGTTGCTGCTGCAGACACCGGAGAGCCTGCGCGAGTCCCTCGACATCGACGTACGGATCGCTTCGGAGGTGCTGTCGATCAACCGTGCCGACAAGACGGTGACCGTGCGTGAACTCGACGGTGGCCGCGAGTACACCGAGTCCTACGACAAGCTCGCGCTGTGCATGGGAGCCTCAGCGGTGCGCCCCCCGCTGCCGGGGATCGACCTGCCCGGGATCCACGTGCTGCGTCGCATGAGCGACATGGACAGCATCAAGGCCAGGGTGGACGCGGGATTGGCCGAGGTCAAGAAGGGCGGCCGGCAGGCATACCACGCAGTCGTGGTCGGCGCAGGTTACATCGGCGTCGAGATGGCGGAGAACCTGCGCCACCGGGGAGCGGTCGTCGATTTGGTGGAAATGGCCGACCAGATCCTCCCGCCGCTGGACAAGGAAATGTCGATCCCGGTCGAGCGTCATCTGCGCAGCAGAGGGGTCAGGGTGCACGCGTCCACGGCGGTGGCCGCGTTCGCGAGCGCTCCCGGCGGCGGCCTCCTCGTCGAGCTCAACAACAACAAGGTCCTGCCTGCCGACCTCGTGGTCATGTCGGTGGGGGTGCGTCCGCGGACCAAGCCCGCCGCCGACGCCGGGATCGAATTGGGCCTCCGCGGCGGAATCAAGGTCGACACGCACATGCGGACCAACGACCCTGACGTCTTCGCCGCAGGGGACGGGGTGGAGACCCTGCACACCGTGCTGCCGGGTACCCATCTGGTTCCCCTGGCCGGGCCGGCCAACCGTGAGGCACGCGTCGCTGCGGAGAACATCTGCGGGCGGGACACCGAATACCGCTCGACCCAGGGCACGTCGGTGGTGAAAGTCTTCGACATGGTGGCCGGTGGCACCGGGGCAAGCCAACGGCAGCTCAAGGCTGCCGGGATGCCGTTCCTGGCGGTGCACGTGCACCCGTCCGGGCATGCCGGGTACTACCCGGGGACGGCCATGCTGCATCTGAAAGTCCTCTTCGACCCGATCACCGGTCGCATCCTCGGCGGCCAGGCGGCCGGCTTCGACGGCGTCGACAAGCGGCTGGACGTGTTGGCCGGAGCCGTTCGCGCCGGGCTGTCGGTGTTCGACCTGGAAGAGTTCGAACTGGCCTACGCACCGCCCTTCGGCTCGGCCAAGGACCCCATCAACATGGCCGGCTTCGTCGCCAGCAACGTCATCCGCGGTGACCTCAAGCTCTGGTACGCCGAGGACTACCCCGCGAACACCGAAGGCGCCCGGATCATCGACGTCCGGACCCCCGAGGAGTTCGGGATCTGGCACCTTCCACGGGCGGAGAATGTCCCCCTGGGCACGCTCCGTTCGGTCTGCGAATCATGGGACAAGTCGGTTCCGCTGCGCCTGTACTGCGCGGTCGGCTTCCGCAGCTACCTGGCCCACCGGGCGCTGGCGCAGCGGGGCTTCGCTGACGTCGCCACCCTTTCCGGAGGCTCCACCACCTTCCGCTTCTGGCACGACGTGGCCGCAGAAGACCTGGTGGCACCTGCTCCGGTGGAGAACTACGCCGAGGCGGAGTCGCTGCCAACACCTCAGCGATCGGCGACCGGGGTTCGCATCGACCTGGACTGCACCGGGCTGGCCTGCCCCGGCCCGATCCTCAAGCTGACCGAGAACATGAAGTCGCTGAACGTGGGCGATGAGATCCTCGTCCACGTCGCGGACCCGGGTTTCGCCACCGACGGTCCGGCGTGGGCCAAACGCAACCATCACCAACTCGTGACCATCGAGCCCGAAGGGCCGGGATTCCGTGCCACGTTCCGCAAGGGCGGGGCTGGCGCATTCATGCCGGCAGCAGCGTCCGGCAGGGAGGTCCTGGGCCCGCCGAAGACGTCCTTCGTGGTGTTCTCCGGTGATCTGGACAAGCTGATCGCCGCGTTCATCATCGCCAATGGCGCCCTGGCGATGGGCGAGCAGGTGAGTATGTTCTTCACCTTCTGGGGACTCAACGCGCTGCGCCGGAAGAAGCCGCCGAAGCGCGACCGCAACGCGATGGACAAGATGTTCGGCGCGATGATGCCGGCCGGACCGGAAGAGCTCAAGCTGTCACAGCTGCACCTGCTGGGAGCGGGCACGAGCATGATCAACCGGGTCATGAAGAAGGGCGGCGTCCCGACGTTGCCAGAACTCATGAAGAGTGCGATCGACGGGGGCGCTCGGATCATCGCCTGCACGATGACGATGGACCTGCTGGGCATTGCCGAGGGCGACCTGATCAAGGCCGTCGAGTTCGGTGGCGTGGCCACGTTCCTCGACGAGGCGGCCGACTCCCGCACGACGCTGTTCATCTAGGTCACCTCTAGGTCGGCGAGGGGTTTCAGCTTCCGCAACGCACCGGCTTCCGGCGCGGGCCGGCGGTCACACCCCGTGCTAGCTTGGCGCCCATGGCGACGGATCGGCACCCAGGAGTCTCGGCACCCACCCGTTCGCTGCCGGTGCGCCTCCTCGGTACCGGGGCCCATCTCCCCGCCGGACGGGTGCTCTCGACCGACCTGGACGCCGCCCACGGACGGGCGCCCGGGACCACCCAGGCGCGATCCGGGGT
>JBAVKY010000264.1:0-7342 GCA_049688555.1 Propionicimonas sp. | reverse complement strand
GTTCAGCAGCATGGTTCGCGCGGCCTGCGTCCAGTCGGTGACGAACTGCCCGGTGAGCAGGAAGACCACGTAGTCCTGGACGCCGATCAGCTTGGCCGCGTTGCGGTAGGTGTCGGGCTCCTCCTGGGCGAACCACATCATCTTCGGCGCCGAGAAGTAGGGGTTGGCGCGGAGCCCCGTCCGCAGGTACAGACCCTCGAAGGAGAGTGCGTCGATCAACTGTTGGGCCTGCGGTGCGCTGCGCTTGTCCTGCCAGGTGACCGCCGGGTGCAGGGGGTAGCCCGTGGAATCGACCGGGATCACCGACGCCCGCTGCGAGGTGACGGCGATCGCGGCCAGATCGAGCTTGTGCTCGGTGACGTAGGCGCCGGCGCCGCTGAGGACGGTGAGCAGGCCGACCCGCCAATCCGACGGGTTCTGCTCCACCAGGCCCGGTGGGCGGAAGTTGGCGTGGTACTCATACGAGGTTTCGCTGAGGATCCGACCGTCGGTGGAGTAGACGATGGCGCGGATGCTCATCGTGCCGACGTCGATGGTGAGGATGCTTGTCATCATTGACACCTAACTAAAGGCCGCTGGGGGGAGGGCGTACCCACCCCCCAACGGACGGGGATCAGAAGACCAGGTCGACGGCGAGAGTTCCGGCCAACGCGACCACCGAGGCGATCGTGGTGGAGGCAGTCCACGTCTTGAAGGTGTCGGTGAGCGACATGCCGAAGTACTCCTTGACGATCCAGAAGCCCGAGTCATTGACGTGCGACAGGCCGATGCCGCCGGCGCCGATGGCCAGGCAGAGGATGGCGGGGCTCACGCCGGGCATGGTGGACAGCAGCGGCAGGACGATGCCGGCCGAGGTGATCATGGCGACGGTCGTGGAACCGACCGCGAACCGCATGATGATGGCGATCAACCAGGCCATCAGCACCGGGCTCATGTTCAGGCCGGTGAGCACCTCGCCGAGCACCTTGCCGATACCACTGTCCTGGAGCACCTGGTTGAAGGCACCGCCGGCACCGATGATCAGCAGGATGCTGGCGATCGGCTTGAAGCACTCCTCGGTGATTTTGCCGATCTGGGTCATGTTCATGCCGCGGGCCAAACCGAGCGACCAGTAGGCGAACAGGGCTGAAATCAGCAGGGCGGTGATCGGGTTCCCGACGAAGGCCACGAATCCCCGGTAGACCGCTTCCTTGGGGGAGACCAGATCGACGATCGTCTTGGAGACCATGATCAGCATCGGCAGCAGGATGGTGAACAGGGTGATGCCAAAGCCGGGGAGCTTCTCCTCGGGGATCACCTCGTCAATAGTGAGGTTCGCCGGCGGATTGGCCGTGGCGCGCGTGGAGATGAAGCTGCCGTAGATGGGGCCCGCGATGATGGCGGCCGGAATGCCCACCAGGAGGCTGAGCAGGATCACCGTGCCGATATCGGCCCCGAGTTGGTTCACGACCGCCAGCGCCGCCGGGTGCGGCGGGACCATGGCGTGGACGGTGATCAGGGCGGCGACAACCGGGACACCGATCTTGATCAGCGACATCTTCGCCTGCTTGGCGATGCTGAACATGACGGGGATCAGCAGCACGAAGCCGACCTGGAAGAACACCGGGATGCCGCAGATGAACGCGACGACCATCATCGCCCAGTGGGCGTTGCGCTCGCCGAAGGACTTGATCAGCGTCTGGGCGAGGCGCTGGGCACCGCCGGAGACTTCAAGCATCTTGCCGAGGATGGTGCCAAGGCCCAGCACGGTTGCCAGGAAGCCGAGGGTGTTCCCCATGCCGGTCTGGAACGATACGGCGACCTTGTCCAGCGGCATCCCGGCGGCGATGCCGAGGGCGAGACCGGCGATGGTCAGGGCGACGAAGGCGTTGAGTTTCACCTTCATGATCAAGAAGACAATGAGCGCGATCGCGACGATCAGGACGCTCATGAGATAAACCACGCTCATGACGGTGGCACCTCTCTCAGCCAAGGGCTGTTCTGATGGGATGACGAGGGAATGGTTCGGCGTGACGCTCGGGTCAGGGTGACCAGAGCGGGACGGTCTAGCGGGTGAACTGGTTGATGTAGGTCGTCACCGAATCGGTGACGTACTCGACGAGATGGCCGGAGATGATCGACAGGTGCGGGGTGCCGGCGGTTTCCAGGAAGTTCTTCAGGCGTCCGGAGGCGTCCATGGAGATTTCGGTGTTGACGTTGATCTTGGTGATTCCGCCGGCGATGCAGGCAGCGACCACGTCTTCGGGAGTGCCGGAGCCACCGTGGAGCACCAACGGAGCATCGACGACCTCGCGGATGCCCGCCAGGATGTCGAGGCGAATGCTCGGCTTGCCCTTGTAGGCGCCGTGCACCGTGCCGATCGAGACGGCCAGGGCATCGCAGCCGGTTCGTCCGACGAAGTCGGCGGCCTCAGCTGGATCGGTGTAGACCTGCTCGTCGTTGTCTTCCCGCTCCTGGGAGTCGGCGCCGGAGGCCAACGAGCCGAGTTCGGCCTCGACGCTCACCCCGAGGGCATGAGCCACCTTCACCACAGCAGCGGTATTGGCGAGGTTCTCCTCGAACGGAAGCGCTGACCCGTCGTACATGACCGAGGTGAACCCGGCGTGGATGGCGCGGTAGACGTTGTCCAGCGACTTGCAGTGATCGAGGTGAATGGCGTAGTCGACGTCCAGGTTCGCTGCCACCGACCGGCAGATCCCGACCACGGTGGCGAAGTCCATGTTCTCCAGGTAGCGCTCGCCGAAGGCGACGATGACCGGCTGGCGTGCTGCGGCACCGGCCTCCAACACCCCACGGATCGTTTCGTAGCTGTAGACGTTGAAGCTCCCCACCGCGTACTGGCCGCTTTGCGCGGCGGCCAGCAGCGGCCCCATGTTGGTCACCACGGCTCAGCCCTGCTTGACCGCGGACAGCCACTCGGCGAAGCGGGGATCCGCCAGCACCTCGGGGTTCTTGAGGAAACGCGGCGTGCCACCGGTGAGCAGCTTGCTGATGTCATCCATGAGCAGGAACGGCGAGTTCGACAGGGCGTCGGCGGTCGTGCCGGCCAGGTGGGTGGTCAGCGTGACGTTGTCCAACTCGAGGAAGGGGCTGTCCGCCGGGATCGGCTCGGTGCTGAACACGTCCAGCGCGGCGCCGGCGATGCGGTTCTCACGAAGGGTCTCAGCCAGGGCGGCTTCGTCCACCAGACCGGCCCGGGCGGTGTTGATCAGAATGGCGGTGGGCTTCATGAGGGCGAGCTGATCGGCCCCGATCATGCCCTTGCTCTCGTCGCTCAGCCGGGCGTGCAGCGAAATGATGTCGGCTTCGGTCAGCACGGTCTCGAGGCTGGCCGGTTCAACCCCCGCGGCGCGCAGCACGTCGGGGTCGGTGTAGGGGTCGTAGACGAGGACCCGCACGTCGAAGCCGGAGAGCTTCTTGGCCACCAGCGAGCCGATGTAGCCGAAGCCGACCAGGCCGATGGTGCGTCCGGTGAGTTCGGGCACGATCTCGGAGTTGCTGAAGGTCTTGCGCCAGGTGCCGGTCTTGATGGCGTTGTGGGCGCGGGCGATGTTGCGCGCCTCGGACAACATCATGCCGATGGCGAAGTCCGACACGGCGTGCGCGTTGCGGCCCATGACGTGGAACACCGCGATCCCCCGTGCGGTCGCTTCCGCGACGTTGACATTCTCCACACCGGCGCGGGATACCCCGACGATCCGGAGCTTGGGCATGGCCTCCATGACCTTGCTGGAGACCGGGACGAACAGGCCGGCCAGCAGTTCGGCATCAGTACCGCTGGCGAGGATCTGCTCGGGCACCGTCTCATGCTCGGGGCCGGCCTTCTCGACCTCGAGGCGGCGGTACTGCAGCTGGGCCCAGTCGGGCTCCCAGTCGCCGACGACCAGGTCGTCACCGAAGGCCCCCAGGTGCTTGCGCCATGCCTGTTCGAAGCCGCGAACCGGAATCATCGCGTCGCCGAGCAGAACGGCCTTGATCGCTGTGGTCATCTTTGATCCTTTCCAAAAAGCGTGTACCTCAAAGATGACTGAATGCGAGCATGTTGTCAAGCCCAAGATGCACGTTTCGTGCAGAAACTCTTGACTTTGCAACTCCTGGGGGTGTTAGCTCGGACTACCGGGAATCGACGACGGTCCCGGCGGGAGGAGTACCGAGATGGCAGCGCCGCCACGCCAGGCACGGGTCCACGACGTTCGATGCCGGCAATCACAGTCCCCCGTCCAGGTGACGGACCGTGTCGGCGTGCCTGGCGTCCGAGGGTCAGGAAAGAGCGCCTCGCCCGCATTCGATGACCTCCTCGAGGCCAACCGCCGCTACGCTCTTTCGGCTCCGCGCAACTTCGATGGCTTCGCCCACGCCGGGGTGGCCGTGGTCACCTGCATGGATTCGAGGCTTCAGCCGCTGGAGATGCTCGGCCTCTTCCTGGGCGAAGCGAAGATCCTGCGCACACCGGGCGGGCACGTCACCCCCGATGCGTTGAACGGCTGCATCCTCGGGGTGAACCTCCTCAAGGTGGACCGCATCCTGGTGATCACGCATAGCCGCTGCGCGATGACCTCCGGCGACGACGAGGCGCTCCGGCGGCGCATCGCGCTTTCCAGCGGACTCGATGCCTCTGGGCTGGTCCTCGGGACCGATCCCGACCAAGAGGGCCGTCTGCGGGCGGACGTGGGGCTGCTCGCCGAGCACCCGCTCATCGCGGGGCTGGCCGAGGTCGGCGGCTTCCACTACGACGTCGAAACGTGTCGCATCCGAAGAATTTGCTGACTCCCGTCGCGGCATTCGACCCCCACCTGCTCACCGACCCCAGCTCGGACGTCTCACGACCGTGGATGACGTGGGGAGCCGTCCCCATTGCCCCCTAGGATCTTCTCGCTCAGGGTTTCTCCGGGGGGACTTCGGGAAGAGACGAGGGGGATGAGCAACTGTGCGCACTGGCGCCCGAAAGTCGTGGTCTGCGCTCGCGGTCGTGATCGCGAGCGCGGTCATCGCCACGTTCGCCGTGTTCTATCCGGGCTATGCGACGGCCGACGTCGATCTGAATGACGGTGGCGTGTGGGTGACGCGCCTGGTCGACCGCTTGGTCGGCCACCTCAACTACCCCAGCCGAGTATTGGACGCGGCCACCACGACCAGCACCCCCGAGGTCGACCTGTTCCAGGACGGCAATGACGTCCTCACCTACGATCAAACGGTTGGCGTGCTCAGCCAGCTCGATCCCGCCACGGTCACGTTCGAATACGGCAGCCTGACGCCGGGTTCCCGAGTGGGATTTCGATCCCGGGTCGTCGGCATCATCGACGCGGGCAACGACGGCCTCTATGTCCTGAGGCCCTCCGACGTCGCCGGGTTCTCCGTCACCGGTCGCGATCCGGTCGTCGAACTCGGTCCTGGCTCGGCTGTCACCGTGGGCGTCACCGGCACCGTTTTCGCGGTATCCGCTGAGCAGGGGAAACTCCTCACCGTCCAAGGCGAACTCGGCGAACCTTCGATGAGGAGTCTGGGCCCGTTCCGCAAGCAGGCGGCGCTGTCCATCACGGCCGTGGGTGACACACCGGTGGTTCTGGACGCCGCCAACGGCGTGGTCTACGCGGGAGACCGGACGATCGACCTCCCCGAGGCCAAGGGCGGCCGTCTGCAGGCGGCCGGAGCCACGAACGACCGGGTGTTCATCGCCACCGCGGCGGGCTTGCTGGCGCAGCCGCTTGACGGGGCAAAGGCCACGCTGGTCCCGGTCGCGGCCGGCGGCGTCCCTGCCGAGCCGGTCTGGCTTGCCGGGTGCGCCTACGCGGTGTGGTCGGGTACCGCGGCGTATGTGCGTGACTGCGCCGCCGATGCCGACGACCGCAACGAAACCCTCGCCGGGGCCGGGAGCCAACCCAGCTTGAGCCTGCGCCAGAACCGCGCGGTGGTGGTGGTGAACGAGTTGGGTCAGGGACTCACCTGGCTGATCAACGACGACATGATCCGGGTGAGTGACTGGGACGATGTCATTCCCCCGCCCGATCCCGAGGGTGACGAGCAGAGCAAGGACATCAAGACCCAGTTCACCCTGCCGAAGCGGAAGCTGAAGAACCAAACCCCGACCGCCGTCAAGGACGACTACGGGGTCCGCGCCGGCGCCACGGCCGTCCTGCCGGTCTTGGACAACGACAGCGATCCGGACGGTGACCTGCTGGCGGCCAGGCTCGTTGGGCAAGTCCAAGGCGACGTTCAGGTGCAGACGGTCAGCTCCGGTGCTGCCCTGCAAGTGACCGCCGGCCCGAACGTGTCCGGCACGGTCTCCTTCCACTACCAGGTGGACGACGGCCGCGAGGGCGGGACGGACGAGGCCAAGGTCACCCTCAGGGTGTCGCCGACCGGCCAGAACGGCGCTCCCAAGCAGAAGAAGGTGCACACCGTTCTGTTGGAGGTGGGTGCGACCGCCACCTATGACGCCCTGATGAGCTGGTTCGACCCTGAGGGTGACGACATCTACCTCAAGCGAGCCTGGAACGATGCGGGCGACGGGATCACCTTCCGGAACAACGGGGTGATCCAGTTCACCGAAGCCACCGGAGAGCCGGGCATCCACGACGTCAAGCTCGTCGCGTCCGACGGCTCGTCCGAGACCCAAGGCTTGCTTCGGGTGGACGTGCGGCGGAAGGGGTCGCTGGCCCCGGTCGCCAACGCCGACCGGTACGGAACCCTGGCCGGGGACCGAATCACGATCGCCCCGCTAGCCAATGACCTCAGCACCAGTGGCAAGGAGTTGAGGCTGGCCAAGCTCGACCAGGTGCCCGGCGCCAAGCTTGCTCCTGACTTCACCGCCGGGACCTTTTCGTTCGAAGCGCCATCCCCTGGCACCTATTACGTGCAATACCTGGTGACCGACGGCCCGAACGCCGCCGACGGCATCGTCCGGGTCGATGTCCAGGAGGCTGGCGCGCCCGACCTGGCCCCCTTGGCCACGCGCGACACGGCGCTGCTGATGCCCTCGCAGCAGGCGCTGGTCGACGTCTTGGCCAACGACACAGACCCCGCCGGGGGAATCCTGGTCGTGCAGAGCGTCACCGTTCCCGCCGGTGCCCAGCTCTCGGCCGAGGTGTTGGAGCACCGCGTCCTGCGGATCCGCGACAACGGGCTCAACGCGCCGGTGACGATCCGCTATCGGGTCTCCAATGGTGCTTCGGCGGCCGACGCCGAAGTCCGCGTGATCCCGGTGCCCAGGCCGGACGACGAGGCGGCGCCGGTGACGACCCAGGACCGCGCGGTCGTCCGGGCCGGTGTCATCGTCACGGTGGATGTCACCGCCAACGACTACCACCCGGCCGGTGACACCCTCGCCCTGCTGCCCGGGTTG
>JBAVKY010000263.1:0-12785 GCA_049688555.1 Propionicimonas sp. | reverse complement strand
ATCTAGGGCTCGCGTCCACCGATGTGATGCCGGTCTCTCCGGCTGGCTCGAGTCACCTGCGCGCTCTCACCTTGACCAAGCGGATGCATGGGTCGCTGGGCCGTTACGGGGGGCGGACGTTGTTGTTCCGTCCCGCGGACTGCACTACGTCAACTCGGTGCACGGCCTGTACCTGAACGAGGACGACGCCGACCTGGCCGAAGTGCTGGCCCTGGCCGCGCTGAACAGCGCCACGGCACTCAGCGCGGAAATCTCGGGACGCGCCTACGGCGGCGGCATCCTCAAGATGGAGCCGCGAGAGGCCGCCAAGCTCCTGGTCCCATCGCCGGCCATGGTGCGCCAACGCCGGACCGAACTGCAAGACGCGTTGCCCGAGGCCAAACGGCTGCTAGGAGCCGGACGCCTTCCTGAGGCGTGGAGACTGGTCGATGGCATCTTGTTCGCCCCCGGGGAGGCCATGGGGGCGGAGGGACTCGACGCGATCCGGGAGGCGCAGAGCTTCCTCAGTGAACGCCGTCGCGTCCGCGCCCGAAGCCGCACGAGCACCCGAGGAACCGCATGACGACCACGCGATCTCGCGCCTGGGCCCTGTTCGACCGGATCGTCGACACTGCGCCGCTGAGCGGGTCGAACCCATGGCAGCGCGATGACGACGGCGGATTGCGCTCGAACCGGATTACGACACGCTGTGTCGACTCCTTGGGGTCCCGGCCCTGCTCCAGACGAATAGCCAGTCGGGCGTCCCCGCGTTGGCCCTCGACGTGTGGGTGGCCTACGAGCTCAGGCGCGCCGGGTTCGACCCCGACCGGGTCTGGCCTCGGGCCGTGGGGCCTCGCGTGCTGCCTCGGGAAGTGCTCGATTTCGTGGCGGCACTGCCGGCCAAACAGCGGCGCGACCTCGAAGAGCGCATCAGCGTGAAGGGCTTGGGCGGGGCCACGGCGGCGAACATCCTTGGCAAGAACTATGTCAAGCAGGTCGACGTCGTGATGAGCTCGTGGGCCACTGGTCCGGAACTGATGATCTCCACCAAGCGCATGGATTCGTCGTTCGGGAAGAACGCAGCCAATCGCGTTGAGGAGAGCTACGGCGACGCCAAGAACCTCCGATCCCGTCACCCAGAGGCGGCTTTGGGGTTCCTCTACGGACTTGGCGCCAACGCGCTGGACACCGAACCGGAAATCGCCCGCTGGCTCATGGATCTGCTCGGCAAGCTGGGTCGGGAAGCGGACGCCTACGACGCGGTGGGGCTGATCATTCCCCACATCTCCAATGCTCCGGACGCGACCTCCGTCGAGGATCCGGCCGGTCCGCTGGACGCCGGAGTTTCGGAGCCGTTGTTGGCCGATCCGGCCGAGCGTGGCACCGTCGACGACGCGGACCTGGCCGCCCTGCCGACCGTCACCCTGGTCCGTGGGGCGGTCCCTGCTGAACTCGAACCGGGCCGCTTCTTCGCCACAATGTGCTCGCTCGTCCTCGACCGGACACCGATCAACTTCCATCGAGAAGCGAGAGCCCGTCGGCGGTCGGCATAGGGCCGACGCCGCGCCTGATCGCCCAGCCGGCCCCGGTCAGCCGAAACCGAACGCCAGCGGGAAGACCAAGACGATCACAGCCGCCCAGCCGGCGAGGACGGGCAGGTAGCCGGTCTGCCAGCGGGTGAGCGCCGCGAACGGCCGGCGTCCGCGGAAGAACCCGACCATCAGCCGCGCCGACCAGGCCATTTTGACCAGCAGGATCAGGTTCAACCCGAGGGCGGCGAACTTGTTGGGGCTCGGTCCCCAGGTCGAGATCCGGGTCACCATGGCGACCAGGCCCAGCAGGTCGACCAGCAGGGCGGCGCCGACCAGCACGAGTTGCAGCCTGTCGAACCATCCGGGCGGCGCGGTGGCCTCGCGGGCTGACCACGAGTACAGCAGCAGGCCCAGGACGAGGACGAGCAGCAGGTCGGAGATGATCAGCAGCTCCCGGCCACTGTCGATTCCGGTTCCTGCCCAGGCCATCGCCACCAGGAGAGTAAGCAGCATCAGCGTCGCCAGGGGGGTGAACACCGTGGTGAGCACGGGCGCCATGTTCTCCACGACGTCCCTGGCGAACGCGCGGGAGCGGGCGTCCACGCCGCCCAGGCGCTTGACCGCGACCAGGAAGGCTTCGTCGTCGCTGAGCCCCGCGGCGGTGAGGTCGGCCAGCTGGGCGCGCAGGTGGTCCTCGAGCTCGTCGACGTCCGGGCTGAGCACCGCCTGATGGCGGTCCCGGTAGCTGCGCCACTGCGCGATCTGGGCGTCGATGTCGAGGGTGCGGTCAGGATGCATCGGTCAGCCCTCCCTGGCCAGGGGCAGCCCGGTTGCTGATGGCTTTCGCGAGTTCGACAACTCCCAGCAGCAGGATGGCGAATCCGGCGACCCAGGACCATTCCATCCAGCTGAGCGGGACGATGCCGAGCAGGTCGCCAAGGCTCGGGATCCAGAACGGCAGCACAGCGGTGAGAATGCCCGCCGCGACCGCCCAGATGAGGGGCTGGTTGGCCGTGATGGGGTTCATTCGGTGCAGCGGGGTGCGCAGGCTGCGGTAGGCGAAGATGTACACCATCGAGTTGATGGCGAAGCTGGCGAAGACGATGCTGCGACCTTCGACCGGGTCGTTGAGCGTGAGGTGGAAGTGGCCGAACAGGACGAGCGCGAAGACGGCGCTGCTGATGCTGATCACTCCGATCAGGGTCGACCCGAGCCGGTCCAGCACAGGCTCCTTCAGTGACCGGGGTTTGGCGTCCATGATCCCGTCCTCTTTCGGTTCAAACCCCAACACGATGTCGGACGGGCCGTCGCAGATGAGGTGGATCCACAGGATCTGGGCGACCAGCAGCGGCGCCGGCCAGCCGAGCATCATCGCGCCGAAGATGGCCAGCACTTCGGCGAAGGAGTTCGACAGCACATACGCGACGACTTTGCGAATGTTGTCGAAGATGACGCGGCCTTCTTCGACGGCGGCGACCACGGTGGCGTAGTTGTTGTCGAGCAAGATCAGGTCTGCGCTCTCCTTGGCCACGTCGGTGGCGCTGCCCACCACCACGCCGATGTTGGCGTGCAGCAGGGCGGGAGCGTCGTTGACCCCGTCCCCGATCATCGCGGTGATGTCGCCGTTGGCCTGCAGGGCACGGATGATGCGCAGCTTGTCCTGGGGACGGATGCGCGCGAAGACCGACGTGATCCTCACCTGGTGGCGAAGCTGCTCGTCGGACATGGCGGCCACGGCCTTGCCCTCGACAGCGGGCCCGCTGACCGGGAGCCCGATGCTGGTGGCGATGCTTTCGGCGGTGCGTCGGTAGTCGCCGGTGATCATGGTGGTCCGTATCCCTGCCCGGTGGGCGAGCTTCACAGCTTCGGAGACGCCGGGGCGCACCGGATCCTCCATGCCCACCAGGCCGACCCAGGTGTAGCCGTCGTAGTCCTCGAGCGCCCCGTCGTGACGGTAGGCCAAACCGAGCAGGCGCAGGCCGTCAGCTGCCCATTCATCGATCTCCGCCAGGACTCGTTCCTGCTCACCGGCGTCGACGGTGCACATCCCCACGACGATCTCGGGTGCTCCTTTCAGGAAGTAGTACTTCTCGCCGGCGAAGACGGTGCTGGTGACCGCCGCGATCATGTACTTGGTCTCGCTGGTGAAGAGCTCTTCGGCGAGCCGGACGGAGCCGTCCACGAGTTCCTGCGGACGGCCGGGCAGCTGCTGTTCGGCGTATTCCCACAGGGCGATGTCGATCGACCCTTCGAGGTTGTTGCACAGGACCATGGCCTGCCAGGCCCGTTCGGTGTCGGCGAGGTCGGCCCGGTGGACGCGCATCCGCCCTTGCGTCAGCGTGCCGGTCTTGTCGGTGCAGATCACCGTCACCGAACCGAGGGTTTCCACCGCGAGCAACCGCTTGACCAGGCCCTGTCGTTTCAGGATCCGGCGCATCCCCAGCACCAGGATGACGGTGACCGCGATGATCAGTCCCTCGGGGACGGCGGCGATCGCGAGGATGATGGCGGTGCGCAGCATGTCGAAGAATCCACGACCCAGCATCAGCCCCACGACCAGGATGACCGCGGTCGCCGTCACCACCACCCAGGTCAGGACCTTGCTGAAGGCCTTCAATCGCGCCTGGAGCGGAGTCTCCTCCTCGTCCTGCTCGGTCAGGCTGGTCGCGATCTGGCCGAGTTCGGTGCCGGCGCCGGTGGCGGTGACCCGCATCGTCCCTCGTCCGGTCACCACGGTGGCGCCCATGAACACCCGGGTCTGCCGGGCATCCTGGTCAGCCTCGGGGGTGGCTCCGGCGGCCGGTTTCCCGCCGGCGGCCACCTTGCTGACCGGTTCACTCTCCCCGGTGAGGATCGCCTCGTCCAAGGCCAGGCGGGTGGCTTCCAGGAGATCACCGTCACCGGGCACGCGGTCGCCCACGGCTAGCACCGCCACGTCCTGGGGGACCAGTTGCCACACTTCGATCTCGCGGCGCACGCCGTCCCGGATCACTGTCGCCGTCGGTTTCAGCAAGCCTTTCAGTGCCACAAAGGCGCGTTGTGCCTGAAACTCCTGGACGAAGCCAAGGACCACATCCACCACGACAACGGCCATGATGATGGCGAAGTCGCCGTACTCGCCCAAGGTCAAGGAGATCCCGGCGGCCGCCAGGATGATGTAGATGAGTGGGGACGTGAACTGGCTCCACAGAATCGACCACGCCGACACAGCGTCCTTGGTGGGCAACCTGTTCTCCCCGAACTGGGCGCGCTGCGCGAGGACCTCCTCGCTGGTCAACCCGAAGGAGAGACCGCGGTCGCTACCGTTCGAGTTCACGATCCGTCCTCACTCTGCGAACACCCGCGGGCGCGGTGTGGCTCTCAACCCCGGAAATCGTCCGGTTCCACCGAATCGAGGAAGTCCTGGAAGGCCGCCACCTCCGGATCCTCGCCTTCGGAGCCGTCGACGACTCCTGCTGCGGCGAGAACGGCCTCGGCGACGAAGATCGGCGCGCCAGTGCGGGTTGCCAGGGCGATCGAGTCGGACGGCCGGGCGTCGATAACCGCTTCGCCCTGGCTGGTGAGCAGGGTGATCTCGGCGTGGAAGGTCCCGGCGTCGAGCTTGGTGATCGCCACCTGGGACACGTGCGCGCCGAGCCGATCCAGCAGCGTGGTCATCAGGTCGTAGACCAGCGGTCGAGGCGGTGTTTCGCCTTCGGCGGCGAGCATGATCGCGGTGGCCTCCGGGGCGCCGATCCAGATCGGTAGCACCCGGTGGGCATCGCCGACCGGCTCGACCGGTTCTAGGAGAACCACGGGCAGGCCTCGCGCGTCAATCGCGAGACTGGAAAGGCGGACCTCGATCATGGCTTCCTCTCTTGTCGGGCCTTCGACGACGCGTCCACTCTAGGTCGGGCCTGATCGCAGCGCGTCTCCCGCAGCCGCGGGGAATCGAATCGGTGGCGGCGGTGCTGTAGCGAACACGCACGCGGCTTGATGGAGGGACTGCCATGGCTGATTTCGTGATTCGAGCGGCGACGCCGCGTCCGGCCACGGCGTGCTTCGAGGGATTGCTTGACTGGGACGCGCACGCGGCCGCTATTCCGCTGACCACCCTCAATCATGAGGGTCGACCCCGGATCGGCCAGCGGTTCGTGGCCAGGACGGGCCTGGGCAGGGTGGGCTTCGACGACGTGATGGTGGTGGCTGCCCTGCGTCCGCCGTCGGGCGACACCCCGGGCGATCAGCCAGGGGTGGTCGAGGTGGTGAAGTCGGGACGGGTCATCGGTGGCCGGGTGCGGTGGACGGTGACCCCGTCGGCTTCCGGCGCGGAAGTCGAATGGAGCCAGCGGCTCACCATCGCGTGGCTGCCGACCTGGGCGGACCCCTTGGTCGGATTGCTGGGCAAGGTGGCCTACACCGTCGGGCTGCGCCGGCTGCTGCGGCATTAGATTGGGCACCACTCCCCGAGTGATCCCGAGGCTGACATGAGCAATACCGAGACCAAGCCCGAGTTGGTCGACTGCGACGTGACAGATCACCTCGATCCCGGCCATGTTCAGGTCATCGAACCGAAGGACGTGCAGCTCGGGGGAGCGGACGCGTTGCGGGTCCGGCGGACATTGCCCTCGCTTCGCCGCTCGTTCGTCGGCGCCTGGTGTTTCGCCGACCACTACGGGCCCGAGCAGGGCGTGTGCATGGACGTGCCGCCCCATCCGCACACCGGCTTGCAGACCGTGAGCTGGCTGTTCGACGGCGAGATCGAGCATCGCGACTCCGGCGGCGTGCACGCGCTGGTGCGCCCCGGTGAGGTGAACCTGATGACCTCCGGTTTCGGCATCGCGCACTCGGAGGTGTCAACCCCGACGCGCGACCTGCTGCAGGGGGTGCAGCTGTGGGTGGTGCTGCCCGAGACCAGCAAGGATCTCGTGCGGGAGTTCCAGCACCACGTCCCTGACGTCATGGCTGACCACGGCGTTCGGGCGAAGGTGCTGATCGGATCGCTGAACGGAGTGTCCTCGCCGGTGCACACCCAGACGCCGCTGCTGGGGGCGGAGGTGATCCTCGATCCGGGCGCGATTTGGGAGCTGGACGTGGATCCCGGGTTCGAACATGGCGTGCTGGTGGACACCGGGCAGGTCGACTTCGACGGGGTGCGGCTGGACCGCGCGGCGCTGGGCGTCCGGGACGCGGGGCTTGGCCACCTTCGACTGAGCAACCCGACGTATTCCCCGGCGCGGGTGATGCTGCTCGGTGGTGAGCCCTTCGATGAGGGGGTGGTGATGTGGTGGAACTTCATCGGTCGCAGCCACGAGGACATCGTGCGGCTACGTCAGGAGTGGAACGACGCGCCAGAGGATCGGTTCGGGCGGGTGGCAGGCTACCGCGGGACGATCCCGCGGCTGACCGCACCACCCTTGCCCGAAGATCTGCGACTCAAGCGGAGGTTCCGCCGGGGACGGCAGTGAACCTCGTTGCCTTTGAGAATGTGCCGCACGGTTCCCGGAATTCGGGTCTAGCCTCAGGGTATCGAGCCATCTGGGTCAGGAGGCGACGATGCGTTGCCCAGTCTGTGCGCTAGATCTCATGCCGGAGGTGCGGCTCTGCCCGCGCTGCGGTACTGAACTGGGAGTAGCCCCAGTCCTTGAGCCCCCACCGGGGACCCCCACGCAGCAGAGTCAGGCTGCGTGGTCCGCGCTGGCGGGAGGTGGTCGACCAGGCTTACCGCCGCCTACGGGTCCCACGCTGTTCGCTCCACCGCCAGGCCCGCCCACGCCGGGCAGCAAGCGACGACTGCTGCTCGTCGTGTCCGCCGTCGCCGCGGCTGTCGTGCTGATCGCCGCGGGGTTGGTCCTCGTCCCGAAGCTGACGGCGCCGAATGTGGAGTCGTTGCGAGCGAAGGGGGACGTGCCCGGACTGCTCAGTGCGCTGGCCTACAAGGACGATCCGCAGATCCGCGCGAACGCGGCGGTGGCTCTCGGCGCCCTGGGGGCGCCGGAAGCACTGATCCCGCTGCTGTCAGCCCAAAAGGACTCCGATCCGGCCGTGGTCGCGGCAGCGAAGTCCGCTCCGCTCGCGTTGCTCGGAAGCCTTCCGGACGAACAGGCGGCCGTGGCCCTCATCGCCGCCGCCACCAGCGAGGCCCCTCCGGTGGGCGGATCTGGCGGCGTCGCGGAGCAGACCCTTACCCAGTACCTCGCCCAGATCGGAGCTCCCCGCGCACTCAAGGCGATGCTGGTTGTCCAGAGTGATCCGCGGCTCACGGTCAGCGCCGACGCCCTGGTGAGCGCCCTCGCACTTCTGGGGACGTATTCCGACACCCAGGCCGTCACCAGCCTGATCGAGCTCGCCGAGGTCGACAGCGGCGCGTGGGGCGAGGGAGCCATGGACACTCTTCGCGCGTACCTCGGAGCCATCGGGAACAACCGCGCGTTGACAGCGCTGTTCATCGTGCAGGCTGATCAGCGAGCGCAGGTCAGCGCAGCGGCCGAGGAAACCGCTTCAGCGTTGCTGGCAGCGGACACGGACGAGCATGTGGTGACCACCCTGGCCGAACTGACCAAGGATGCCACTCAGGACGTCCGCAAACGTGCCAGCGCGCGCCTCACCGACTTTCTGGTCGACGTGGGTGTCAAGCGCGCACTGAAGGCGGTGCAGGCGGCCGAGGCAGGTGACGCCTGGCTCGCCATCGCACTTCGGGTCGAGAGATCGCAGCTATCGGCCGAGACAAGGCGTCGCAACATTCAACTTGACACGTTGGATTCGATCAAGTCGAAAGCAGCAGGAGTTCCCAAGGGAAAACGAGTCGAAGGAGCGCCGGGCTACACCGCGTCAGGTGGCTTCCACCCGGTCATCGTGATCCGAAAGGACAACCCTGACTACAGCTGGAAGGCAGGCGCACCGACCGCGCTCCGCTTCCTGGAACTCGTGGCCGTGGTATCCGACAGCCGGAAAGTGGTTCAAGTCTGCCCGTACGAGAGCAACGTCAAGGTCACGCGGTACCGTCACGTATTCACAGTGAAGCTCTATTCCGCCAAGAATGCGAAGCTCATCACCACGACAAAGCTCTCGGGAGGCACGCCAAGCAGCTGCAAGCCGAGCGTCTGGGCGTCCCCGGGCGACAGATTGGAGATCGACGGCTCAACGCCAAACATCAAGCCGTGGCTGAATTCCAAGGTCCACGCGCCCTAATCTCCCTCACCCCGGACCAGCCCGGCCGGGGTCCCTGACACGGGGGGCCATGTCACGGGGTCTGTATCACGGGCTAACCGGCCACGCTCACGGGGGTTGAGCTGCCCGTCGTCGTGCCGTTGCCCAACTGCCCGGACTCGTTGTCGCCCCAGCATTGCTCGACCCCAGCACCTGTCAGGGCACAGGTGGATTTGGCGCCTGCCTTGACGAGGCCGACGTTGGAGGTCAGCCCGGCCACGGGCACCGCTGTCGATCGAGTCTCGGTGGTGCCGTCGCCCAATTGTCCGTACTCGTTGTCACCCCAGCACAGGACGCCACTCGCGTTCGTGATGACGCAGGTGTGCAAGCCGCCGGACGATAGCGCACGAACCCCGGAGCCCAGCCCTGGCACGGGCGTCGGTGTGACTTGGCCGCCAGGGGATCCATTGCCCAATTGCCCAAACAGGTTCTCTCCCCAGCACTGGACTTCACCACCCACGGTCAACGCGCAGACGTGTTCGTCGCCGGCGGAGATCGCCTCAACGCCAGCCGCCAGCGTCGTGACGGCCACTGGTGTCGACTGGCTGGTGGTCGTCCCGTCGCCCAGCTGTCCGGACCGGTTGCTGCCCCAGCAAGCGACGCTGCCGTTCGTCTTCAGGGCACAGGTTTGGCCGCCGCCGTAGTCGCCGCCTGCCGTTGCCGCGCGCACGTCCGACGCCAAGCCTTGGACGTCGACCGGCGTCAACCGATTGGTCGTCGAGTCGTCCCCAAGCTGCCCCGACTCGTTGGCCCCCCAGCACTTGACCGCTCCGCCCGTCGTGACCACGCACGTGTGTTCGTAGCCTGAAGCGATACTCCGCACCCCGGCACCCAAACCGACCACAGCGACCGGGACGGGCGAGCTGGTCGTGGAGCCGTCACCGAGTTGCCCGAGGTCGTTCGCTCCCCAGCACTTGACCGCCCCGGCGCTGGTCACAGCGCATGTCTGGTAGCCGCCCGCGCTGAGTTCGACGACACTCTCGTTCAGCCCGACAACGTTGACCGGCGTGGCCCGATCAGTCCGGGTGCCGTCCCCGAGCTGGCCGAAACCGTTGTCCCCCCAGCACTGCACGCCGCCAGCGTCGGTCACCCGGCAGGTGTGCAGGTAGCCCGCGGCGAGCATCCCCGCAGCGACTCCTGGCGCGGAGGCCGCGGGCGGGGAAATCACCGGTCCGGGCGCGGGGGCAGCGCTGTCGGACGAAGACAGCCGAGGCACGACGACGACCCCGACGATCGCCGCAACCGCCAGGACACCGACACCCGCGATGATCGGCCACCGTTTCATCGGTTGCTTGGGGCCTGGCGGCTGGATCGCGGGGGGCGCCGGCGACGCGGCGGCCGCTGAGGTCACCGATGGCACTTCGTGGGACGCCGCAGCCTGCTGCTCGGTACCGTGTGGCGGCGCCGGGTCAAAGGGGGCCTCAGGGGTCACCTGTGGCACGCGGTCCGACGCCACCGCCTGCAGCTCGGTGACCGCGGGCGGCGCCGCGACAACGGGGGCCGTCTGATCGACCACAACTGGTGGTGGCGCAGCACCGTCCGAGGGCCGTGGTTCGGGCCCGTGCGAGGGTCCGCCATCGCGTGGATAGTGCCCGGCGCTGGGTTGCCACTGCGCACCGTCCCACCAGCAGAGCGCGGCGGCACCCGTCGGGTCGGGGTACCAGCCTGGTGGTGGCCCTGAAACCGGTGGTGGCACTGGCTTCAGCTCCCGAGGCGCCGCTGCCGGCGGCGGCGGCGTCACAGCATCGCTCCGCTTGACGGACGAAGCGAAGTACCCGAATTGGAGACCGTCAAGGACCCGTCGTATGGACTCCGTCTGGCTGCGCCGGGCAAGGTTCGTCAGACGCCCTGCCGTTGCCGGATCCAGACGCACTTGTCCAGTACGTAGGGAATCAAACCTCTCCAAGAGCGGCCGCTCCAAGTCCGCAAGACCGTAACCGTTGGCCACGTAACTCAACAGCAGCCACGCGTCGCAATCAACAGGATTCAGCGACAGGCAATGGATCGCCTGCGACCACCAGTACACGGCGCCGCCGAGATCGCCCGATTGCGCCTCGGTGTCACCCATGTCTGTCAGCAGCAGGGATTTCCGTTTCGCATTCGCCAAACCCGCGAACAGCACAGCGCGTGCCTGCGCCGATTGCTGGGTGGAGCGGAAGCCCGCAGCGACCCATTTGTAAAGCAAGTCGAAATCCGGGAATCGAGGAATAAGCGCCTGTCCGGCGGTGATCGCCGCCGCGAACTGCTGGGAGTTGAGGGGGGTCAATACACCGGCGAACGCCGGGTCGCTCCGAAATGTGCGTGGCTCAGGAGCTTCCGTGAATTCGACTGTCAAGCACCGACGAACATACTCATCGACCAGTGCGGGGTCCGGAGCCCCCTGGAGCGGATGCGCACCCGGGTTGCCGACGAACTCGCTTCCGCGTCCACCAAACTCGTTCTGCACCTTTCCCCCTTGAAGCTGTTGCCGTCGCGCCGGGGCAGGGCGGAGCTAGGTGTGTTCAGCGTATGCCCGTCCCGACCCCTGGCACACGCCCGAGCCCAAGCTTCGCGCGCCTGCGCCCGACGCGGCGGGGCGCAGAGTCACCTTGGGGGCGCAGAGTCGGGGTGAGGGGTGAGGACGGCGGAAGCGCTCGGGCGCCGAGAGAAGATCCCCGGCGTCGGTGGAGTCAGCGCGACTGTGGCAGCCGAACCGGACGGCGCCCGCGCGCCGAGGGCGGGGGCACGACCGGGCCGATGTCGCCGTCGGGAGCCTCGTCCAGATCGACGATGACCGGCGCATGATCGCTGGGCCCGGTGCCCTTGCGCGCCTGCCGGTCGACCCACGCGGCCCGCACCCGGGAGGCGACTCGCCCGCTGGCCAGGACCAGGTCGATCCGCATGCCCAGGTCCTGGTGGAACATTCCGGCCCGGTAGTCCCAGTAGCTGAAGACCCGGTGGCTGGGCCAGTGCTCTCGAACCACATCGTGCAGGCCCACGGCCAGCAGGTCAGCCAGCGCCGCGCGCTCGGGAACGGTCACGTGTGTCTGCCCGGCGTAGGCGTCCGGGTCGAAGACATCGGCGTCGGCGGGAGCGATGTTCATGTCCCCGCAAACCAGCGCGTCCGCCGGGCCGTCCGCCAGTACCTCACGCAGGGCGGCCAGCCATTCCAGCTTGTAGCGGTAATGGTCGGAGTCGGGAACCCTGCCGTTGGGGACGTAAAGGCTGTGCACCCGGATGCCGCCACAGGTGGCGGCGATGGCCCTGGCCTCCACGTCGGGAAAGCCGGGCGCGCCGGCGATCCCGGAGACCACGTCATCGAGGCCGACGCGTGAGAGCAGCGCCACCCCGTTCCACTGGGCCTGGCCGTTGCTGGCGAAGGCGTACCCCAGGTCCGTCAGCGGCCCGGCGAGCAGGTCGACGAACGCCGCGTCGGTGAGCTTGGTCTCCTGCAGGCAGACCACATCCGGGGCACGCTCGGCCAGCCACGGCAACAGCCTCGGAATCCGCTGTTTCACCGAATTGACGTTCCAGGTGGCGACTCGCACGCCCCGAGGCTAGCGCTCCAGTCGCGTCGAGCTCCCCAATGGGTAATTGAACCCCGCATCGTGCCGCCGAATCCTGGCACGCCGGTGGGTAGACTCCGCCCATGGCTGCCGCCCCCCAGGGCCGGATCTTCATCAGCTACCGGCGTCAGGAAACGGCTTGGCCGGCGCGTCAGTTGTACGAGGTGATGATCTCGCGGTTCGGCGCCGACCAGGTCTTCAAGGACGTCGACAACATCAATCCCGGCGACGACTTCGTCGAACGGTTGGCCCAGGCAGTCGGTTCCTGCGACATCCTGCTCGCCCTGATCGGCCGCCAGTGGCTGGACCTCAGAGACGATTCCGGACGGCGCCGGATCGACGACCCGGCTGACTTCGTGCGGCTGGAAATCGCGACGGCCCTGGGCCGCGGCGTGCGGGTCATCCCGATCTTGGTGGACGGCGCGTTGATGCCGCGGGCGGATGCGCTTCCAGGCGACCTCGTGGCGTTGTCGAGGCGCCAAGCCGTCCCGCTCGATCCAGTGACGTTCGACACGTCCCGACTGCTGGCCACCATGGCCGT
>JBAVKY010000262.1:0-1705 GCA_049688555.1 Propionicimonas sp. | reverse complement strand
GCCATGCCGACGCTGCCGCTCAAGGCTGCCAGGAACTCCGTCCTCACCACCGGGACGTTGTCGAGTTCCCAGAGGGTCTGGGCGGTGACCCAGGCAGCCTCTCTGGCCTTGGCGATGCTCCAGTTCCCGATGAGCGTCACCACGGGCGCCAGGTTCCGGTCGGCCTCGAGCGCGATCCCTTCCAGGAAGGACTGGCGGACTTGCTCCTGGATTTCGGCCAGGATTCCGGTCACCGCGTCGAAGTCGGCTCGCACCCCCGGGCTCTGGAGCGTCAACCCGAGTTGCCGGCAGGTACGCACCAGCGCGATCGGCAGATCGTGGTTGATGTGGGCATTCATGCCCGCGAGGGCGAACTGGATCGGCTCGCTGGCCAGACCACGACCCTCGAACAAGGGCGCCCACGCCTTGTCGAGCGAGGCCCCCGACGCCGACACCTGCTGAAGATACAGGCCGGCGAACACGGCATCGAGCCGGGTCAGGAAGGCCGGGTTGGCGAAGGCCCCACCCCCGATCCGGGTCAGGACGAGCTCGGTGACCGTGAGATACATCCGATTGAACGCAGCCACCCCGTCCGATGCTGACAGTCGTTGGTCGATCGCTCGAAGCTGGGCGACCACTTCCTCGACCGAGCTGAGCTGGCCTGCCGGAATCGACTCGCGAACCCGGACACGCCGCCACCATGCCCCCGCCGCCCGCAACACATCGGTGAACCAGCCCATGAGCGAACCCTAGCCACGCCCATCAACCCACGTCGCCCCCGAAACGACACGGGCCGGACGTTGAGAATGCCTTCGCTGAGGGCACGCCTGCGTTCCGTCAGCAATAATGACGGCGCAGAGACCACTGCGACGGGGGCATCATGGAGCACATCGAGGTCGACGTTCTGGTGATCCATCAGGGGTCGTTGGCCACCCTGGACTGCTGCATTGGAGGCGTCAGTGACGCGGTTAGGCTGACCGGGTGATGTCGTCGTTCATGGTGCTCTTCTTCGTGGTGTTCGCGTTTGCCGTGGTGGTGATCGTGGGCGCAATCGTGGCAGCGGTGATACGTGCTGCCCGAAGGACGCTGCGCGATCAGGCATCGCCGCAGGTGACCGCTGAGGCCCGGGTCGTGGACAAGCGCACGGAGATCACCGGCGGTGGTGAGACTCCCGCACGCCAGACCTACTACGTCACCTTCCAGTTCCCCGAGGGTGGCCGGCTCGAACTCGGGGTGCCTGCCGTTGAGTCCGGCCTGCTCGTGGTCGGCGACGGGGGAACACTCAGCTGGCAAGGGTCCCGCTATCTCGGCTTCGCTCGCGAGATCCTGCGCTAACACCAGCGGGCCTACTCGGCTTTACGGACGTCGACGGCCCAGCCATCGGGGACCCATTGACCACCGAACGCGACGGCGTGTCACTACAGAACGTCAGAACTCGATGTCGTGGCGCAGCACGCTCAGCGCCGGGTCGATGTTCACCGTCACCTGATCGGTGGCCACGTCATGGGTGATGGAGCCGCGCTCGACCTCGACGACGACCTCTGCGTTGGAGATGAACATGCCGGACACGGGGAACCCGACCTGGCCGGTGGCGTCGCCGGTTCCCTCGGCGAGTTCCTGCCGCACCCACTCGACGGACACCGGTCCGTGGACGGCGAAGGTCGGCATAAGGGGCGAGCTATACCCCCAGTGACGGCCTCCTACGACGGCGAGAGGAGCCACGGGT
>JBAVKY010000261.1:0-5792 GCA_049688555.1 Propionicimonas sp. | reverse complement strand
CACTGGAGGACCTGCTGCCCTTCAGCGACGAGACGTTGGTGCGGGCCGTCCACGCCTGCACCACCCCGGTCGTCAGCGCGATCGGTCACGAGACCGACACCCCAATCCTCGATCTGGTGGCTGACCTGAGGGCGTCCACTCCCACGGACGCCGCCAAACGCGTGGTGCCGGACGCAGCCGCAGAGGCCGCGGGGCTGCTCCAGGCGATCGGACGGTTGCGCCGCGCGCTGGTCACCCGCATCGAGACCGACCAGCGGCAGCTGGCCCAGCTTCGCAGCCGTCCGGCGCTGAAGGATCCCACCGCCTCGATCGAGGCCCATCGTGAGCGCCTCGAAAGTTCGCGACAGCGGCTCCGGCGGGCTGTCGAAGCCCGACTGCGCGAGGAATCCGGGCAAGTGCGGCACAACCTCGAGCGAGTGCGTGCCATGTCGCCCCGTGCCACCCTGCAGCGTGGCTACGCGATCGTCTCTCGTGGCCACGAAACCGTCGGCGTCATTGCCGACGTCACCCGGGGCGACAGTGTGAACGTCCAGTTGATCGATGGCCGGCTCACCGCCGCCATCACCGCCGTCGAACCGCAGGAGATGCCATGACGAACCCCGAGCCCGCCCTGGGCTACGAAGCGGCCCGCGACCAGCTCGTCGCTATCGTGCAGCAACTGGAGTCGGGCACCGTGCCGCTAAGCCAGGCCATGGAGCTGTGGGAGCGTGGCGAACAACTGGCCACCATCTGCCAGCAGTGGTTGGACGGCGCCAAAGCCAAGATCGACGCGGCCCGGGCAACGCCCGACGCCTGAGCGCACAGTCGAGGAATCGCTGACGTCCCGGATCAGTCCTTGGTGGCGTCCCGGTCCTCGGCGCTGAAGGCGATCGATGCCAGCGGCGCACCCGCGACAGTGGCCTCCTTCAGCTTGCGGGCCAGCGCTGAACTCGCGGCGTAGGCCTCCCTGGACTTGCCGCGGCCGTACGTGAGCGCCCGGTCCGCGCGGACTCCGATGCTGGCGCCCACCTCGACCGCGTCCTGATCGGCCCCCAGGTAAAGGAATTGCCAGTCGACGGCCTGCTCTTGGCGGGTGATCATCTCCTTGATCGCCGCGTGGGTGAACTCGCGCGAGGCGTTCTCCAGGCCGTCGGTCATGATGGCGAAGATCACCGTCCCCGGACGCTCGGACTCGGGCAGCGCGGCCAGGCGGTCGCCGAGCGCGATGATGCTGCGACCGATGGCGTCCAGCATGGCCGTCGAGCCCCGCGGCTGCAGGTCGAGCGCCGGGACTTCGCGGACGTCGATGGCGGTGAACACCGACTCGTACTCGTTGTCGAACCGCGCGAGGCTAACCGTGCTGCGCCCCGGGTGGGTGCGCTGGTCAGCGATGAAGGCGTCGAACCCGCCTTCGATGTCTGCCTTGATCGAGTGCATGGAACCAGAGCGGTCGAGCACGAACTCGGTGTGGGTGAGCTCGGGATTCGTCATTGGGCGTCCTTTCGTCGCGGTGTGAAGGTCATGGACGGACTGCCGGAGGCGGCCTCGTGGCGGGCCACTGCGATGCTCTGGGCGGTGATGTTCCCGTCGCCGGCGTACCGGCCAAGCAACTTGCTGCGCGCCAGTCGGGGGGGGACGGAGTTTGGCGCCATCCCGGTGATCTCGGCCACCCGGCGCATGCTGCTGCCGTCCAACACGGCGTCTGCCATTGCCTCGCGCAAGGCCTCTTCGAGGCACTCGCTCCCCCTGCTCAGTTCTGCGACGGCCGCCTCGGGCTCAGAAGCCCCGAGCGCGGCAACGATCGCCTGCTGAGCCTGCTGGGCGCTCTCGCGCCATCCGGTGTCGTTCATATTCTGAGTATATGCAGTTCTTGCACGTACACAAGAGTCGAGCATGCGCGGAAACTGAGCGGCGCTCGAACCGCGACTGGAGGTTCCGGATGTCAGCGCAGTGAGGCGCCGCCGATCAGACTCAGACGAACGGGACGCTCCGCGGTACCCGCTTGAGATCGGACAACTCGACCAACTCGATCCCCTCCGGATCACGCGTGGCCATCATGAGCGCCTGCCATGCCGCCTCTTCGCCGGAGGCCGGCTCAGGCATCCGCTCGACCAGCATCGCTTCGAGCCGCGCGCCTTCGGTGAACCGACTACCGTCGGCGCTCAGCCATTCCGGGTTGGTGACCAGCACGCTCAGGATCAGATCCATCACCGGATGCTGCTCGGGCGAGAGCGCCGGTTGATAGTAGGGCAGGACCAAACACTTGAAACCGAGACGTTCGTAGAACTTCAGTCGCCGCGCTGGATCCCCGAACTCGGCGGTGGCCCGGTGCCCGTCCGGACGCTCCAACTCGGCCAGGAAGGCGCCCGGCGACATCAGCTCCGACCACTGCTTCAGGGCCGCCTTGAAGAGCTTCTTGCCCCAGCCACCCTCGCGTGATTCGGGAGCCACCGCCAGGTACTCCAGGAGCAACAACTCGGTCGTCGAGGAGTAGTCGGCCACGGCCACAGCGGCCACCTGCTCCTCGGCATCGTGACTCACCAGAACCTCACCCCACGTCGCATAGGTGAGGAAGGTTTCGCGGTCGACGAGTTCGTCCGCCGGGAACGAACGCGCGAGGATCCTGTCGTAGATCTCGCCCAGCTGATTGGGACGAGCCACCTGAATGTCGGCCATGAGCTCAGACCTTTCGGATGCGAGGGATCGAGGGAGCACTGCGGCCCAGCGCCAGGGAGGCGACGTTCGCGAGGATGCTCACGGGCCGACCCTAACGCACTGAGCCCCGGTGCGCGGCTACTCTGCCTCGGCCACCCTGGACCCCTCCAGGTCGTGCGCGCCGACACCCCGAACCGGGAAGGTCGCGCCGCGTCGCAGCGACGCCTCAGATGCCGAGGTCTTCCAGCATCTCGGTGACCAGGGCTGCGATCGGCGAGCGCTCCGAGCGGGTCAGCGTGACGTGGGCGAACAACGGATGCCCCTTCAGCTTCTCCACCACCGCCACGACGCCGTCGTGGCGTCCGACGCGCAGGTTGTCCCGTTGCGCCACGTCGTGGGTGAGCACCACCCGCGACTGCTGGCCGATGCGGCTGAGCACGGTGAGCAGCACGTTGCGCTCCAGCGACTGCGCCTCGTCCACGATCACGAAGGCGTCGTGCAACGAACGACCGCGGATGTGCGTCAGCGGCAGCACCTCGAGCAGGTCGCGCGCCAGCACCTCCTCGATGACGTTCCTTGACGTCACCGAGCCGAGAGTGTCGAACACAGCCTGCGCCCACGGCGACATCTTCTCGCCCTCGCCGCCCGGCAGGTAGCCGAGTTCCTGGCCGCCCACGGCGTACAACGGACGGAAAACGATCACCTTCGAATGCTGCCGGCGCTCGAGTACCGCCTCGAGGCCTGCGCACAACGCGAGCGCTGACTTGCCGGTTCCCGCACGTCCACCCAGCGAAATGATGCCGAGGCTGGGGTCCAGCAGCAGATCGAGGGCCACCCGCTGCTCGGCCGAGCGACCGTGGATGCCAAAGACCTCGCGGTCGCCCTTGATGAGCCGCACCGATCCGTCCGGCAGCACCCGTCCGAGAGCCGACGAGGTCCCCCCGTGCAGCACCACGCCGGTGTGACAGGGCAGGTCCACGGCCTCCGGCACGATCGCCGAGCCGTCGCTGTAGAGCCGCTCGATGGTGGCAGCTTCGACGTCCACCTCGGCCATGCCCGTCCAGCCAGAATCGGGCGGGATCTCGTGCCGGTACTCCTCCGCCGCGAGGCCGACCGCGGAGGCCTTCACGCGCATCGGGAGATCCTTGCTCACCAGCACCACGTCGTGGCCCTCGGCGCGGTAGTTCAGGGCTACCGCCAAGATCCGGGAGTCGTTGTCTCCCAGGCGGAAGCCAAGCGGCAGTACCTCGGGATCGGTGTGGTTCAGCTCGACCCTGAGGGAACCTTCGGCTTCGTTGACCGGGATCGGGGCATCGAGCTTGCCGTACCGCACCCGCAACTCGTCAAGGAAACGCAACGCCGAGCGTGCGAAGTAGCCCAGCTCGGGGTGGTGCCGCTTGGCCTCCAACTCGGTGATCACGACGATCGGGACGACCACGCTGTGCTCGGCGAAGTTGCGCAGCGCCAATGGGTCACTGAGCAGCACGGACGTGTCGATGACGTAGGTTCTGGTCGCGGTTTTGCCGCAGAAGGCCGTCCGGCTGGAACTGGAGGTGGTGACACGCGGCACGATCGGGTCCTGTCTCGGGGCCGTCGTCGCCCGGCCCCACCTGGTGGTGGTTAGCCGGAGAGTTGAGGGCTTGGCGCAGGCCAGCGGGTCTGGCTCAGGGGGGCTGGACGGCGCATGGACTTCCTCCCGGTGCGACGGACGACAACCCGCCGCACTCCCGACATTAGGCGAGCCCACGGCGGACGTGTCCAGCCGACACGCCATCGTCACCTGGCGTTCATAACCGGGTCGGACTGGTGCTCAGCGGCCGAAGCGGCGCTCCCGCTGGGCGTACGCGCGCAGGGCTCGGATGAAGTCCACCTTGCGGAAGTCGGGCCACAACGCCTCGCAGAAGTAGAACTCGCTGTGGGCTGACTGCCACATCAGGAATCCCGACAGCCGTTGCTCGCCCGACGTCCGGATGATCAGGTCTGGATCGGGCTGCCCGGCAGTGTAGAGGTGCTCGGAGATGTGATCGATCTCGAGGGTGTCGGCCAGCACGGCCAGGTCGGTCCCCTTCTCCGCCTCGGCGGCCAGCAGGCTGCGAACCGCATCACGCAGTTCACGGCGGCCGCCGTAAGAGACCGCCACGTTGACGTGGATACCCTCGTTGCCGACAGTGATGCTCTCGGCCGCCCGAAGCGCAGCGCCAATGGTCGGTGGCAGCAGGTTGAGGTCACCGACCACCTGGACACAGTACGAGCCAGTCTCCGCCAGCCCGATCACCAGGTCACAGATGACCTCCAGCAGCGGATTGAGCTCCTCAGCCTCGGCCCTGCGCAGGTTCTCCGTCGAGAGCACCCACAGCGTGACGACCCGGATGCCGACCTCGTCGCACCAGCCCACGAACTGCCGTAGCTTGTCGGCGCCGGCCCGGTACCCGACCACGAGTTCCTGACCCGGGGCATTGGCGCGAGCCCACCGGCGGTTACCGTCCGCGAGGACGGCAACATGCCTGGGGAGACTCTCACGATCGAGGTTCCGCAACAGCCGTTGCTCGTAGGTGGCATAGATCAACCCCCTGGGCACCAGCGCCTTCACGGCTGCTCGCAAGCGCTGCCCCAACGACATGCTCGCACTCTAGCGCCTGCCCTTGTTGGCATCGGGCGGATCGGAAGGTACCCTACCTACGTAACCGTAAGTTACTCCATCGTAAGTTAGGTCCCGCATGGCGACAGTCGATACCGCACGTCCCGAAAAGCCGATCCTTCGGGGATGGCTGCACGCGGGGATGATCCCCGTGGTGGTCCTCGGGGGGGTGCTGCTCATCGTCTTCGGCACCGGGCCCGCCGGACGGGTGGGCGCGGCGGTGTGGTTGGCGGGCTCTCTGGTCCTGTTCGGCACCAGCGCCGCCTACCACCGGGGCACCTGGTCGCCGCCGGTGTTGCGGCTGCTGCGCCGCTTCGACCACGCGAACATCTTCTTGTTCATCGCCGCGACGTATACCCCACTGGCGCTGGTGATGCTCTCCCCCGGCCAGGCGACGGCCCTGCTCGTCCTGATCTGGACCGTGGCCCTGGTGGGGATCGGCGTGACGCTGATCTGGCCGGAACGCCCCCGCTGGCTGGACGTCGTGCTGTACCTGCTGATGGGTTGGGCGGGTCTGGGG
>JBAVKY010000260.1:0-14037 GCA_049688555.1 Propionicimonas sp. | reverse complement strand
CGGTACGGCGAATCGGTCGCGGTCATCGGGGCGGGTGGAGTCGGTTCGAACATCATCCAGATCGCCGCCGAAATGGGCGCCCGCACCGTCATCGCCATCGACATCGACGACACGAAACTGCTGGCCGCCAAGCGGCTGGGTGCCACCCATTCCGTCAACAGCCGTCTCGAGAACGCCACTGAGGCCGTCCTTGCGATCACGGGCGGACGCGGCGTCGACGTGGCTTTCGAAGCGCTCGGCATCCCCGCGACCTTCGAGCAGGCCCTGGACCTGCTCGCGGACGGCGGACGGATGGTGCCAGTCGGGCTCGCGGCCGGCGCCCAGACCGCTGCCGTGCCGATCAACCGGCTCGTGCGGCGGGGCCAGACCATCCACGGTTCCTACGGCGCCCGCACCCGCACCGACCTGCCCGGCGTGGTCGACCTCGCCGCTCGTGGGGTCATCGACTACACCAGCGTGGTGTCGTTGCGCGTCCCGCTGGAGCAGGCCGCCGAGACCTACGCCTTGCTGGCAGCCGGCAAGGTCGCCGGACGGGCGGTCGTCGAGATGGCGCTGCGCCCCGCGGAGTAACACCGGATCAGCGGGGCTCGTCCACGACATCAACGATCGCGTGGTCGTCGCTCCGTAGCCAGGGCCACTCCCAGCCGTTGCGGCGCAGCAGGTACAGCCCGACGACGGCCGCGGTCAGGCCGCACGCCACGCCGCCGATCAGCAGGGTGGCCCGGGGGCCCCAGACGTCCCCGGCCCACCCCAGCAACGGGGCACCGAGCGGCGTACCGCCCAGGAAGATCGCCATGTAGAGCGCCATCACCCGGCCTCGCATCACGGGCTCGACGGCGAGCTGCACCGACGTGTTGGCAGCCGTCATCACCGTGAGCGCGAACAGGCCGGTCGGCACCAACAGCACCGCGTACCAGCCGATCGTCGGCGTGAGGGCGAGACCGAACAGCATCACAGTGAAGCCGACGAGCGCGGCGAGGATCAGTCGCAACCGGGGCCGCGCGCGTCGGGCGGCCAGGAGCCCAGCGGTCAGGGAGCCGATGGCCATGACCGAGCCGAGCAGGCCGAACTCCTCTGGCCCAACGCCAAAGGCCGCTGTCGCCATCAGTGAATTGAAGAGCTGGAAATTCATGCCGAACGTGCCCAGCATGAACACCACGAACAACACCAGCAGGATGTCCGGACGATCCCGGACGTAGCGGACGCCGTCACGCACCCCGCCCCGCCGGGTGGCCCGGGGGGCCGGCGTCAGCTCCCCCGGGTTCATAGCGAGCAGGGCGACGAGCACGGCCGCGAAGCTGAGCGCGTTGAGTAGCAGCGCCGGCGCCACGCCCCACCAGGCGATGGTCAGGCCGGCTACGGCAGGGCCGACCACCCGGGCGGCGTGGAACGAGGTCGTGTTGAGCCCGACCGCGTTCGGGATGAGTCGGGCCGGCACCATCTCAGGGGCGAAGGCCTGGCGGGCCGGGGTGTCGAAGGCCGCAGCCATCCCTTGCAGGGTCGCGAGCAGGTACACGTGCCATAGCTGGACCCACCCTCCCCAGACCAGGAGGGTGAGGGCAAGGCCGGTCACCGCCAGCGCGACTTGGGTGTACAGCAACACCTGCCGCTTGGCGTACCGATCGGCCACCGTGCCCGCCCAGGGCGCGAGCAGCGCCGTCGGCAGAAACTGCAGCCCGGTCACCAACCCGAGAGCGAGCGAGGAGTTGTTGGTCAGGATCGTGAGCACGAGCCAGTCCTGCGCGACGCGCGCCATCCACGTCCCCACGTTCGAGACGAAGCCCCCCGTCCAGAACAGCCGGTAGTTTCGGACCTTCATGGACGAGAACATGGCGACCTTCTCGCCAGCCGTCACGCTTGGGGCACTCGCCGCTGCCACCAGGCCAGCAACACCTCCCGGGCCCGTTCCTCGCCCAATGGCCCTTCGTCGATGCGCCGCTCCAGCAGGTAGTCGTAGGCCTGCCCGACGATCGGACCCGCCGGAATGCCGAGCAGCTCCATGATCTGTCGCCCGTTCAGGTCGGGGCGCATGGCCGACAGCTCCTCTTCCTCGGTGAGCGCGTCGATGCGCCACTCGAGCTCTTCATACGCTCGGGCCAGCCGATTGGCCTTCACGACGTTGCGCGTGGTGCAGTCCGATCGGGTCAGGATGTGCAGACGCTCGAGCTGGTCTCCGGCGTCCCGCACGTAACGCCGGACGGCGGAATCCGTCCACTGCCCCTCGCCGTAGCCATGAAACCGCAGGTGCAGCTCGACGAGCGCCGCCACCGCCTTGATCTGCTCATTGGAGAAGTGCAGCGCCTGCAGGCGCTTGCGGGTGAGTTTGGCTCCGACCACGTCGTGGTGGTGGAAGCTCACCTTGCCCCCGGGTTCGAAGCGTCGGGTCGCCGGCTTGCCGATGTCATGGAACAGGGCGGCGAGCCGGTTCACCAGGTCAGGCTCGTGACCGCGTTGGCGTTCCAGGGCAATCGCCTGCTCGAGCACGGTGAGGCTGTGCTCGTAGACGTCCTTGTGCCGGTTGTGCTCGTCCCGCTCCATCCGGAGCGCCGGCAGTTCTGGCAGCACGATGTCGGCCAAGCCCGTGGCCACCAGCAGGTTCAGCCCCGGCCGCGGGTTGTCGCAGAGCAGCAGCTTGGACAGTTCGTCCCGAATGCGTTCAGCGGAGACGATCGTGATCCGCCCAGCCATGTCGGCCATGGCCTTGACCACCTCCGGCGCCGGCGCGAAACCGAGCTGGGAGGTGAACCGGGCGGCCCGCAGCATCCGGAGCGGGTCGTCCGAAAAGGACAGCTCTGGAGCGGCCGGCGTCCGGATCACCTGGTCGGCGAGGTCCTCCAAGCCGTTGAAGGGATCGAGCAGTTCACCGGTCGCCATCGACATCGCCATGGCGTTCACGGTGAAATCCCGGCGCACCAGGTCGCCCGCCAGGTGATCGGAGAAGACGACCTCCGGCTTGCGGGAGTGGTCGGCGTAGTTGTCGGCCCGGAACGTGGTGATCTCGACCAGCCAGTGGCCCTCGTCGTCGCGCACCTGGCAGGCGATGGTGCCGAACGCGCGCCCGACATCCCACACCGAATGCGTCACCTGCCGCACCAACGCCTCGATCTGGTCTGGCTGGGCGGAGGTCGTGAAGTCCAGGTCCTCGCCCAGTTTGCCCAGCAGCGCGTCGCGGACCGAGCCACCGACCAGATAGAACTCGAATCCGGCCGCCTCGAAGAGGTCCGCCAGGCGCTGCACACCACTGCTGACCCGGCGGACGCCGGCCAGCGCAGCCTGCTGGGAGACGGAGAGGACGGGCACGGCGCACGAGCTTACCGGTTAGCCGTCGCGGGTCCTGAGAAGAGAGTCCCCCCGGACCCCCGTACCATGGGACGGTGACACCCGGGAGGACCGCACCACTGCGCCGCGCTCTCGGGCTTGCCCTCGGAATGCTCATCCTCGCTGCCAGTGTGACCGGCACTGCTGCTGTCGCCGGGGCGGATACCCCGTCGCTGAGCGTCCAGCTCACGTCCATCGAGTTGAGCGGGACGAAGCCGACCGACCACCTCACGCTGCAAGCCAACGTCACCAATTCCGGCAGCGCCTCCGTGTTCGGCGTGCACGCCATGATCTGGCTTTCGCGCGACCCGATCCAGGACCTGCCAACCCTGCGGACGGTGTCCGCCGCCACGGTCATGGGCAGCCGACTGTTCACCGAACCCGGTAGCTACGTCACCATCACCAAGGCCTCCGTCCCGCTGGAGCCGGGTGCCTCCGCCCCGATCGAACTCACCGCCAGCCTGAGGAGTCTCGGGTTCACCACCCTCGGCGCCGCGTACGCCATCGGCACCGAAGTGCGCGCCAGCGACAGCGCCGCCAATTCCTACACCATGGTCACCCAGGCCCGCAGCTTCGTGGCGCTGCCGGGAAAGCGGGCGGTACCGGTGACGCCGATCGTGGTGCTGAGCGCTCCCCCGACCAAGGTCAGCGACGGGGTGTTCCGCAGCGACGGGCTGGCGTCGCAGCTCGCCGGCCGGCTCGATTCACTGCTGGACGCCGCAGCGCAGGACGGCTTGAGCTACCTGATCGATCCTGCGCTCTTGGACGAGGTCACCGACCTGGCGGACGGCTATCTGGTGCGCGATCGCGACGACCTGACCCCGGGCACCGGCCAGGCGGTCGCTCAAGCATGGCTCGCCCGGTTCTCGAAACTGCCCCCCGACCAAGGAGCACGCAGCCTGTTCGGCAATCCCGACCTGGTTGGGGCGGTGGCCGCCGAGGACTCCGACGTGCTGCCGCGGGCCCTGACCGCGACAGCCGGGGTGGCTGATCTGCAGAAGCTACCGTTGCTCGTGCTGCCGAGCGGGGCGCAGCTCACCGCCCCCGCCTACGACGCGCTGGGAGGGACCGACGCGGAGGCCGTGATCGCCTCGAATGTCGCCAGGGCCGGCGCCCGGCAGCCGGGCCCCAGTGACCTCCCCGTGCTGGCGGCCGCAACGATGACCGCCCAGGCGGCAGAGTCGCCCTTCGTCCAACAACAGTTCCTCGAGGCCGAGACCGTGATCGCCGGCAAGGCTGGTCAGGCGAGGCTGATCTCGCAGCCCTCCGAGGTGGCGGTGAACGCTGCCACCACCACCTTCTGGACACAGCCGCGCAGCTTGGCTCAGCTGCTCAGCACCGAGCCGAAAGGCCGCTCAGCGACCTTCGTCGACACGGTGTCCAGCCACCTCACGGGCAAGCAGTTCGCGGCCGTGTCGACCCTCGAGCGCGGCTTCGCCAGCTACGGCCAACTGGTTCCGGAGTCGATCCTCACCGAGCAGGCGGCCGAGGCCCTCTCCCGGGCCGTCTCGTCCAACTGGATCGGTGACGACAAGGGACAAGCCGGCTTCGTGCGCGCTGTAGGTGACCTGGTCAGCCCGGCCGCGGTGGCTCGAAGCGTCACGTTGAACGCGAGCGCCCGGTTCGTCATGTCGGCCCGTCGCAACGAGTTCCCGCTGACCGTCACCAACCACCTCAGCGAGACGATCCGCGTGAAGGTCCGCGTCATCCCCGACAACCCCCAGCGGCTCACCGTCCCTGATTCCCCGGTCATCAACGTTGGCCCCGGGAAGAGCGAGACCGTCAACGTGCGCCCCGAGGCCGACTCGAACGGCGTCGTGCTGGCCCGGGCCCACATCGCCACTGAGCAGGGCACTCGGGTCACCCCGGACACCCAGGTCACCATCGAGGTCACCGAGTTGGGCATGATCGGCTGGGTGATCGTGGCGGGGTCCGGAATCGTCGTGGTGGCCACCACCGCGTTGCGCGTCCGCCAGATGCGCAAGCGGGCCGCGAGGGAACCGGCGACTGCGACCGTCAGCCAGCGCGAGGGCGGGGAGCATGACTGAAGCGGGAGGTCGCCGGCTCCTCAACGCGACCGCGGTGATGGCGTCGGGGACGATGGTCTCCCGCGTACTCGGGGTGATCCGGGCCATGCTGATCGCCTTCGCGCTCGGCAACGGCACGCTACGCGCCGAGGTCTTCACGTTCGCGATGACGGTGCCGAACTCGCTCTACATGCTGCTCGCCGGCGGGACCCTCAACAACGTGCTGGTCCCGCAGATCGTCCGCGCGGTCCTGCACGACGAGGATGAGGGCAAGGCCTTCGTCGACCGGATCATGACCGGCTTCCTGATCATCCTCGGGACGTTGACCGTGCTGCTGACGCTGGCGGTTCCCTGGGTGATGAGCATCTACATGTCGCCCACCTGGCGGGCCGACAACATGGCTGACCAGTGGCAGTCGCTGCTGCTGATGAGCTACCTCACGATGCCGCAGTTGTTCTTCTACGGCGTGTTCTTCCTGATCGGGCAGGTGCTGAACGCCCGCGACTCCTTCGGCCCGATGATGTGGGCCCCGATCGCGAACAACGTGGTCTCGATCGCCGTATTCGGCGCCTACATCGCGATCTGGGGAGGCAACGCGGTCTCAGGCACCGCCTTCACGCCGCAGCAGACCTGGCTGCTCGGCGCCGGATCGACGCTCGGCATCGCGATCCAGACCGTGGTGCTGCTGCCCTACCTGCGCCGGGTGGGTTTCCGCTTCCGGCCCCGGTTCGACCTGAAGGGGACGGGACTGGGCCGCACCTTCCACGTCGCCAAGTGGATGGTGGGCTACGTCGCGCTGACCTCGCTGGCCCAGGTCGTGGTGACCAACCTGGCGAGCACGGCAACCCCGATCGACCCGGTCACCCAGGTGGCGATGGCGGGTGCCGGCCTGAATGCGTACCAGAACGCCTACCTGATCTGGATCCTGCCGCACTCGTTGCTGACAGTCTCGCTGGCCACCGCGATGCTCCCGGCCGCCTCCCGCGCCGCCGCGGCCGGAGACACCTCGGGCGTCACGACCGAGACCACTCGGGCACTGCGGCTGGCGACCACGTTCCTACTGCCCTCCTCACTGGGTTTCATCGTTCTGGCCGATCCGATCGCCCGGCTGATCTTCGGCCACGGCCAGGGCGCGCAGGATTACCACTTCGTCGCGTGGACGCTGATGGCCTTCGCGATCGGGTTGGTGCCCTACACCATCCAGTACCTGTACCTGCGCGCCTTCTACGCCCTCGACAACACCAAGGTCCCATTCCTGTTGCAGATCGGCATCTCAGGCGCGAACGCCCTGCTGGCCGTCGCGCTGGTGCTGCCGTTCGAGAATCCGGCCACGGTGGCACCGCGTCTAGCGCTGGCGTACGCGCTCGCCTACTGGATCGGTGTCGCCATCACGCACCACGCGCTGGCCAAGCGGTTGCCCGCCCTGCCCGGGCGCGAGACCGTCCAACACCTCACGAGGTTGTTCCTGGCCGCGTTGCCCGCCGCCGCGGCGGCGTGGCTGGTGACCGCCGGTTTCGCGAGCTTCAGTTCATTGGCCCTACAGGCCACCGGCCTCGTGGCTGCCGCCGGCTTGGCCGTACTGGTCTTCTTCTTCGCCGCCAAGCGGATGGGGATCCCCGAGGCCACCGAGCTCATCGGCGTCCTGCGTCGCCGTTCCGCCCCCACGTCCGACGAAGCGGCCGGGCAGCAGGTGGTCGAGGAACTGCTGGAGGCCGAAGCCGCCGCCCATCCCGGCCCTGGCGTCGAGGCCCTGAATCACGATCCCGACGGGGTAGGGGTTTTCGTCCAGGTGGGCGCCCCGGCAGCCGTGTCGCACCCGCCCGAGACCGCGCTGAACTTCCCGAGCCCGTCGATCCAGTCCCCTGCGGCTGGCCGGGTGCTGGGCGGGCGCTACCGGATGGATGAACTGCTCGCGGAGCGTGGTGGGCACGAGACCTGGCTGGCCAACGACGTGGTCCTTGCCCGTCCCGTGCTGATCCACCTGCTGGCTCCCGGGGACTCCCGCGGTGCCCAGGTGCAGCAGTTGGCGCGCCGCGCGGCCCTGGCCACCGACTCGCGCTTCCTGCGGGTGCTGGACGTCGTCGACGCGGTACCGGGTGAACACGGCGTGTATCTCGTCTACGAGTACGCATCCGGGCGCAGCCTGCAGCAGGTACTGGCGGACGGCCCGCTGAGCGGCGCGGAGACCGCCTGGGTGGTGCGCGAGATCTCCGATGCCCTCATCGAGGTGCACGCTCACGGCATCTACCATCGCCACCTGAACCCCGGTTCGGTGCTGGTCACCGCGTCGGGCAACATCAAGATCATCGGGTTGCTGGTGGACGCCGCCTTGGCGTCCGAACCCGCAGAGCACCGCAACGGCGAGGCCGAGGACGTCCACGCCCTCGGCAAACTGCTCTACGCCTGCCTAGTGACCCGCTGGCCGGGCGGTGACCGGTTCGGCCTGTTGGCAGCACCAGTCGATAACGGACGCCTGCTGCTGCCCAGCCAGGTGCGCAACGGTGTGGCCCAACCCGTCGATGCCGTCGTCGACCGCATCCTGTCACCCCAACCCCGCCATCAGGCGTCCCGGTTGGTCACGGCTGCGGAGGTGACCACGGAGTTGTCCCTGGTGCTGGGGCCGAGCAGCGCGGCCGCCGACCTGCGGCTGCGGCTCGATCACACCCTGCCCGGCACCGCGACCGGGCCGACCGGACCGGTCTCGGTCGTGGCTCCCCCCGTCCCGACGCCGGCGCGGCCACGGTTCGAAGTCGAAACCCGACTGCCTCACCCGGCCCGAGAGGAGATCAGCGGCGAGCTGACCGAGGCCCTACTGGCCGAGGCGCTCGATACCCCGGTTCCCTTCACGCCGGTGCCCCCACCCCCGGCCTCCGCAGTGCCGGCGCTCACCGCTGGGGGCGCATCGGCATCCGGTGCCAGCTCCAGCGACGCGGCCGGAAAGAACCGCCGGCCGTGGATCGTGATCGGGCTCGGGCTGCTGCTCGCCATCGCTGCGATCCTCGCCCTGATCAACATCTTCTCCGGCAGCACGCCCGGGGCTGCTCCCGCGGCGGGACCCGTGCCCGTCACCAGGATCGCCGATTTCGACCCGAAGGCGGACGGTGGCAGCGGCGCCGAGAACAGCAAGCTGGCCAAACGGGCCATTGACTCCAAACCCGACACGGCGTGGACGACCGAGCGCTACCGCACGTTGGCCGCTCTGGGCGGACTGAAGCCCGGAGTGGGATTGCTGCTCGACCTCGGCGACCCGCGACGCGTGACGGGCGTTTCGCTCACGCTCGAAGGCGCGCCGACCAGCGTCGAGATCCGGGTTCCAGTGACGGCAACTGACACCGCGCCCATGAGGTCTGTCTCGCAGTGGCGGAGGCTGGCGGCGACCGACGACGGCAAGGGCACCTTCACTCTCGACTTTCCCGCCGAGCAGACCCAGTTCGTGCTGGTCTACCTCACCTCGCTGCCGGCGGTCGGCGACGGATACTTCCGCGGCGCCGTCGCTGAGGTGTCGGTGATCGGATGAGCGAGCGCCGGGAGCATGCCTTGGTATCCCTTGCTGAGACAGTGCCGCCCGCTGACGGCTGAGCTCGCACACTTGCCACACCCGCAACGATGACCGAAGACCGACGGAGCACGCCATGACATCCCCTTGGGAGAACCCCAGCGCCAACGATGGGAGGCCCGACCAGTCGACCCCCGCGCCGGGAGCCCAGACCCCCTACACCCAGCCTCAAGTCGGTCAGCCGTACGCTCAGCCGCAGCCGTCATCGGACTTCCCCGAGCCCTCCGATCCCTGGACGCAGCCTGGCGCCCCGCAAAGCCCCTACCCCACCTACCCGACCACCCCGGCGGTCACCGCCTATCCGGTCGCACCGTATCCGACCGGCTACGCGGCCCTGCCCGAACACCCCAAAGCCCAGACGTCCATGGTGCTCGGCATCCTGGGGCTGGTGGGGTTCACCCCGCTCTCGCCCTTCGCCTGGTGGATCGCCGCGAAGGCGAAACGTGAGATCGCCCAGTTCCCGGGCCGTTACGCCACGACCGGCAGCCTGACGGCGGGCTACATCATGGGCATCATCGGGACGGTGATGCTGGGCCTGGCCTTGATGATCGGGCTCTTCTTGCTCCTCATCCTCATCGTCGCGGCCGCGCAGTACTGACCGAACGCCGCAGACGCGACGGTGCCGCCGGGATCTCTCCCGGCGGCACCGTTGTCTTGAGGGGTGTGCCTTACTTCTCGACGTCCGCGTCGACCCAGTCGAAGGTCCTGGTCACGGCCTTCTTCCAGTTGCGGTACAGGCGAGCGCGCTCGTCCTGCTCCGGCGACGGCTCCCACCGCTTGTCCTCGGCCCAGTTGTCGATGACATCCTGCTCGCCCTGCCAGTAGCCCACCGCGATGCCGGCCGCGTAGGCCGCACCCAGCGCCGTGGTCTCCGCCACCTGCGGACGCACCACCGGCACGCCGACCTGGTCGGCCTGGAACTGCATCAGGGTCTCGTTGGCGGTCATGCCGCCGTCGACCTTGAGCTCGGCCAGCTTGACACCCGAATCGGCTTCCATGGCGTCCAGCACCTCGCGGGTCTGGAAGGCGGTCGCCTCCAAGACGGCGCGGGCGATGTGGCCACGGTTGACATAACGGGTCAGGCCGACGATCGCGCCACGGGCGTCGGCGCGCCAGTACGGCGCGAACAAGCCCGAGAACGCCGGCACGAAGTAGCAGCCGCCGTTGTCCTCGACGGACGCGGCGAGCTCCTCGATCTCCGGGGCGGAGGAGAACATCTTCAGGTTGTCGCGCAGCCACTGCACCAGCGAGCCGGTGACGGCGATCGAACCTTCGAGCGCGTAGATCGGCTTGGCGTCACCGATCTTGTAGCACACGGTGGTGAGTAGGCCATTCTTCGAGGGAACGATCTCCTCGCCGGTGTTCATGATCATGAAGCAACCGGTGCCGTAGGTGTTCTTGGCCATGCCGGGCTCGAAGCAGGCCTGGCCGAAGGTGGCCGCCTGCTGGTCACCCAGGTCACCCGCGATCGGGACGCCGCCGAGCAGGCCCTCTTCGCGGCCGTAGCCGTAGATCTCAGCGGACGACTTGATCTCGGGCAGCATGGTCATCGGGATGCCCATGTCGGCTGCGATCTCGGCATCCCACGACAGGGTGTTGAGGTCCATCAGCATGGTGCGCGAGGCGTTGGTGGGATCGGTGACGTGGACGCCGCCGGAGATGCCACCAGTCAGGTTCCAGATGACCCAAGTGTCCATGTTGCCCATGACCAGCTTGCCGGCCTCGGCATCGGCGCGGGCGCCTTCGACGTTGTCGAGGATCCACTTGACCTTGGGGCCGGAGAAGTAGGTCGCCAAGGGCAGGCCGACGCGAGCCTTGTACTTGTCCTGGTCGCCACCACCGAGCTCTTCGATGATCTGCCCAGTGCGGGTGTCCTGCCAGACGATGGCATTGTGCACCGGGACACCGGTTTCCTTGTTCCACACGAGGGTGGTTTCACGCTGGTTGGTGATGCCGACCGCTGCGATGTTGTCCTTGTTGAGGCTGGCCTTGGCGAGAGCTTCGCCGACGACCTCGCGGACGTTGTCCCACACCTCCGCGGCGTTGTGCTCGACCCAGCCGGCCCGCGGGAAGATCTGCTCGTGTTCCTTCTGGCCCACGGAGACGATCTGGCCCTCGTGATTGAAGATGATCGCCCTGGAGCTGGTCGTCCCTTGGTCAATCGCGAGAATGTACTTGTCTGTCATGAATTGCTTTCCTTCCACGTCATTGTCGGACGGATGTTGGTGTCTGACGGATGTTCAGTGATGGTGTGCGGGCCGGGGTCCGCCGGCCCGCACACGGTTGTCGATGGGCGCGGGAACCGTCACATCGGGGGAAGCAGGACAACGCTCAGCAGGCCGGCGAGGACGCCGCCGATGACCGGGCCGACGACCGGGATCCAGGAATAGCTCCAGTCGGAGTCACCCTTGCCAGGGATTGGCAGGACGGCGTGGGCGATACGCGGGCCGAGGTCACGGGCCGGGTTGATCGCGTAGCCGGTCGGGCCACCGAGGGAGATACCGATGCTGACGACCAGGATGGCCACACCGAGTGCACCGAGCCAGGCCATACTCACGGCGCCCTTGGGGGCGTAGATGCCGGAAGCAAGGATCACGAACACCAGCACGAAGGTGCCGATGATCTCGGTGATCAGGTTCGACACGGTGTTGCGGATCGCGGGACCGGTCGAGAACACGGCGAGCTTGAGGCCCGCGTCCTTCTCAGCCTCGAAGTGATCCTTGTAGGCCAGCCAAGCGAGGACAGCACCGATGAAGGCGCCGATCATCTGGGCAGTGATGTACACGACGATCAGTACGGGGTCGATGCCCTTGCCCTGCGCGAGGCTCTGCGACGCGAGGCCCAGAGTCACCGCCGGGTTGAGGTGCGCGCCCGACGGTGCCGAGACCAGGACGCCTGCGAAGACCGCGAAACCCCAGCCGATGTTCACGAACAGGAACCCGGTGTTGTTGCCCTTCGTCTTCGCGAGCAGGGTGTTGGCAACGACGCCAGCACCGAGGAGGAGCAGCATCGCTGTGCCGACCACCTCAGAGAGGAAGATTGTCCCCAAATTGGGAGCCACGCTCTTCTCACTTTCCGACACCCACAGGGCGTCAGTTGGGGCGTCCGAGGACGCGGATTTGATTAGTTCGGTGTCAGGTTGTTACGACTCGATAACAGGGAAGGCAGGCCGACCTCGTCCGGGGTGAGCGCGCGGCCCCATCGCCGGCAGGACGCCCGGACGCCTCGGCTTGCAGGGACGGTCGGCGGGGGAGGGCGCGACTGTCTTGACTCGGCATCGTGACCAGATGACCGAGGGCCTCAAACAGGACGTGCGCGTCGAGGCCTGACAGCGCGCACGGGTCGGGGTGTGGTCGTGGTGACGGGACTCTTCGTGAGTGCCATTCAATCGGGAAACCTTGGCGTCAACCGCTCGCGCGACTGCCCTGAGGCTCATCAGACTCCTTTGACCCGAACCACGACGTTAAAGGCATGGTTATCGCTAACCCCGCCTTGCAGGCTCCATCTTGCTTAGCCTTGAACAAATGCGCTAGACCTGTGCACGAACGTGCAACGAAAGGGATCAGCGGTGAGCGATCGATACGAAGACATGTACCAGGCAGCCACGCGCTACTACATCCAGGGCGAGACGATGGAGTCGATCGCTCACCAGCTCCGGCTCTCCCGCTCATCGGTGTCGCGGCTTCTCAAGGAGTCTCGGGAAAGTGGGATGGTTCGGATCAGCCTGGCAGCCCACACCGGATCGCAGTCCCCGTTGGCCGCGTTGCTGGCGAGCGCCTTCGGAGTTCGCGTCCACCTGGTCCCGGTGCGCGAGAGTGCCAACGAGAACCTGCGCTTCGACCAGGTCGCTCGCCTCGCCGGGCAGATCTTCACCGAGGCGGTCGCCGACCACCAGCTGATCGGGGTCGCGTGGGGGGTCACCATGTCACACGTGGTCCGGCACCTCGGCCGGCGACCGCTGATCGGCTCGACGGTCGTTCAGATGAACGGTGGGGCCAACCAGCGAAGTTCGGGGATTCCGTACATCGGGGAGATCCTGCAGGCCATCGGGGACGCCTTCGACTCCAAGGTGGTGCTGTTTCCCGTCCCAGCCTTCTTCGACTACGCGGCCACCAAGGACGCGATGTGGCGCGAACGCTCGGTGCAGAACGTGCTGCGACTGCACGCCAAGCTCGATCTGGCCATCTTCGGCGTCGGGTCACTGCAGGGCACCGTCCCCTCCCACGTCTACAGCGCCGGTTACATGGATTCCTCGGACATGGACCGGTTGGCGGCCGACGGCGTCGTCGGTGACGTCTGCACCGTCCTGCTGCGCGAGGACGGCTCGTACGCGGACATCGGCTACAACGCCCGAGCCACCGGGCTCACCCCCCTTGAGTTGCAGCGCGTGCCGCGCCGGATCTGCGTGGCCGCCGACCCCTCCCGGGCGCCCGCCGTGATCGGGGCCCTGCGGGCCAGGACCGCCACGGATCTGGTGATCGACGAGGGCACCGCGCGCGCGATCGCCGATCGCGCCCGGCTGTGAGGCGTTTCCACGAACACCTGGGCGACCGGACGAGGATGCCCAGGAGCTAGTCACAGCCGAAAAGCACCATTCGTTCAGAGCCGTGCACCAATGTGCACGTCTGCACGACTATCGCCAACCACGTGGTTACGCCCCGTGGTGTACATCTAGCCTGAGAAGCAGCTGCCCCAATTCCTCGGGCGGGTAACGGTGCCCGCATGCCCGACAAGATCGGAGGTTCCGTGCGCAAGCTAGCAGTCGATGTCGTGGTGGTTGGTGGTGGATCGACGGGAGCTGGCGTGGTGCGGGACGTGGCCATGCGCGGCTACAGCACCGTCCTGTTGGACCGGGCGGATCTCGGCCAAGGCACCACTGGACGGTTCCACGGCCTCCTCCATTCCGGCGGACGCTACGTGGTCAGTGACCCGCTGTCAGCCACCGAATGTGCCGATGAGAACGCGATTCTCACCCGGATCCAGGCCTCGGCGATCGAACGGACGGGTGGCTACTTCGTCACCGCCCCCGGCGATGACCCCGCCTTCGCCGACAAGTTCCTGGCAGGCGCCGCGGCCACCGGCGTGCCCGCCCAGGAGATCAGTGTCGCCGATGCGCTGCGGGCCGAACCGCGACTC
>JBAVKY010000259.1:0-1612 GCA_049688555.1 Propionicimonas sp. | reverse complement strand
GTGGGGGTGGACGCCCCATCGCTGACCTCGACGGTCACCTCGGACGTCGTCCCCTGGGGCGTGCCCGACTCGGCCGATACCAACAGGTGCTCGCCCTCCACCCGAGCCTGGAAGCCGGACGGTACGGCGCCGACCCTGAAGGTGAGCTTGTCCGCATCCTCGGGATTGGGGTCGCTGGACAACTTGGCGAGGTTCAGGTCGACCGGATCCTCATCCGGGGCCACTGACACCGACGTGTTCAAGAACACCGGCGGTTGGTTCTCGGTGGGCAGCACCAACAGCGGGATGGACAGGTAGGCGGAGTTGCCTTCAGGGTCATCTGGGCCGTCGCCATCGGTCACCTGGACGCTGACCGCATCCGGGCCGTAGTAGCCGGGATCGGAGGTGTAGCTCAGCGTCGTCTCGTCGACCACCATCGATCCACCACCGGCGTGGCCGGCGCGGACGCTGTCGGCCTGGGCGATCCGCGGCCGGTGATCGGCCCTGACCTTCACGTAGTCGGCGAGGGGGAGGCGGATCTGGGTGCCGGCTTCCACTTCCACCGGGTCCACCGCCTTCAACGTCGGGAGCAACGAGTCGGTGCCGGGGACGAACAGGGCCGCGGAGGCCGTTTGCTGGTCCACGTCCTTGACGCTGTAGAGGATCAGCTGTGGCTCGGGGGTGAGGGTCACTTCAAGGGCGCCGTCGGTGCGCTTCAGCGCGTTCGCAGCGTCCGTGAAGACCTCCAGGTCTTCGGCCACCCCGTCGGGATCCTCGTCGTTGTCAAGGACCGGGACGACGACGGTGGGCTCGGCACCGACTTCAGACGGCTGGACGCGATCGTCGCGCGCGATCGGCACCTCCAGCGGCGCATCTGCCGACACCCTGACGATCAGCGTGCCCAGGGAGGTCGCGCCGAAGTCGTCGATCGCCGTGTAGGTGATCGAGTAATCCCCTTCGGTCGCGGGCGCCTGAACCAACACCCGGCTCTTGACCACCTCGGCCGTCACTCCGTCCGGCTTGGTCAGGCCACTGGAGAGCAGTCCGACATTGTCGCCGTCCGGGTCGGTGTCGTTCTGCAGGACCGGCACCGAGACGCTCCGCCCGGGGCGGACTCCGACGGTGTCCCGGGCGGTGTAGGGGGCCTGGTTCTGGTTGGACGGTGCCGCGATCCCCACGACGACGCTGCCGGTGGCAGGGGCCCCGAGGCGGTCCCGGACGACGTAGTCGAAGCTGTCACGCCCTTTGGTCCCGGTGTAGGCCTCGTAGACCAGCCAGCTGTCCCCGACGCTGACCCGGCCCTTCTTGGGCGCTGACGACGTCCCCACCAGTTCGACCGAGTCGCCGTCGGGATCGATCCCGTCGACCGGGATCGGAATCCGCACCGAGGTGCCGGCGATGGCGCGGGCAATCACCGACTCCGGCAGCGGCGCGGCGTTGGCGGCGACGTCCGGGGCGACGATCTGGATCCTCAGGTAGCCGGCTTTGGGGCTGTGATTGTTGGAGTCCGTGACCTCGTAGATCAGGGGGACCAGCTTCTCCGCCTCGCCGGCGCGGAACCGGACCTTGCCCTCGCTGACGAACGCCACCCCGTCCGCGGGATCGGGGGTCTCTTTCAACCCGGGCAGCAGGG
>JBAVKY010000258.1:0-2002 GCA_049688555.1 Propionicimonas sp. | reverse complement strand
ACGCTGACCCTCTGTTCAGCCCCGTCCGGGGGGTGTTCGCAGCCCAGCAGATCAAACCGCAGGCGAAGGTGCTGGCGGGTACCCGCGGCATCGACTGCGTCCTGGTGGACTACGACGCGTTGCGCGGTCTCGACGACGCTGAGGACCGGCTGTTCTAGGGAAACGCTGATCAGTGGCGCTACCCGGCCTCGGACGGTTTGAGCGGGGTCTGGGATCGCTCGGCGGCGACCTCGGCTTACCTGTTACCGCCTTCGGCCCCTTGTTCCGGGCTTTCGGGCCGGTTTGGGGCAGGCTGCCGCCCGGGTTACTCGGTCGTGACCGCGGCCGTGAGCCGAGTCTGGATCACAGCTGCTCGGGCTGTCATGAGCAGGTTCGCCGAGGCGAGCGCGATCTGGAGCCGGTTGAGGTTCTTCGCCAGTCCGCGGTAGCGGGTCTTGGTGAACCCGAAGTCCCGTTTGACGATCAGGAACACGTGCTCGACCTTGGCCCGGATCGACGCTTTGCGGGACTCGATGGCCTGCTCGTGCGGGTGCATCGCCTTCAGGGCCCCTTTGCGGGCCGCGACCTGCCACGTCACCTTCGACAGGTGCGGGTCGCTGGTGACCTCGGGACGCTTCTGGACTCCCTGGTAGCCGGCATCGGCGTACACCACCTGGTCATCGGCTCTGACGAGGTGGGTGATCTCGTCCAGGTCATGAACGCTCGCCGCGGTGACCGTCACGCTGTGGACCAGGCCGGTCCCGGCGTCCACCCCGGCGTGGGCCTTCATCCCGAAGTACCACTGGTTACCCTTCTTCGTCTGGTGCATCTCCGGGTCCCGGGTGCCGGTGGCGTTCTTCGTTGAGGAGGGTGCAGCGATGATCGTGGCATCCACGATGCTGCCGCCCCGCATGATCAAACCGTCGGCCTCCAGCTGCGCGGTCAACCAGGCGAGCATCGCCTCGCCCAGCTTGTGACGCTCCAGCAAGTGACGGAAATGCAGCAGGGTGGTCGCGTCGGGTACCTGCTGGCCGCGGCCGAAGTCGAGCCGCATGAACTGCCGCATCGCGAACGAGTCGTTGATCTGGTCCTCGACACCCTCATCGGACAGGTGGAACCACACCTGCAGCAGGTACATCCGCAGCATCGTCTCCAACGGCACCGGCTTCCGGCCGCGCTTGTTGCTGTAGTAGTGCGGCTCGATCAACGCGATCCAGTCCGCCCACGGCACGACCGCGTCCATCTGCTTGAGGAATGCTTCCCGTTTCGGGGTGCGGCGCCGCTGGGTGTACTCGACATCGGACAAGCTGGGCTGAAACTCGGTCACGACCAGTATCTTACCTAGCCAGCGCCATATTTACAGGTGACGACACCCATCGGCCACCCAGTCCCTGCGGTCAGGAGTCGCTCATTGATCAGCGTTTCCCTAGTCTGTCCATGCCAGTGAATGCCACGCGTGACGCGATCAACGGCACATGACACGGCAGGGGGTTTGATGAGTATTTCCGATGTAAATGTTCAGCAGGCGACAGACCCGGTCTCTCGACGCAATGTGGTCGTGGGAATGGCGTTTGCGGTGCCGACAATCATGGGGGTGGGCGCCGCCCCGGCGATGGCCATATCCACTTCTCAGGCAACGTTTACTGTTAGGGCTAGACGGACTACCGCCAAGAGGATCAGAGTCCACATCACCTGGAGTGGGGCGCAAGGGCCTTGGTCGCCGCTGATTCTTACTCTCACCTTCACTACCGCGAATGGATCCGAGACCGACAGCTTGCCCATCGCTGCCGCAATAGGTGACTACGTGTTCATCGCGAACGGTGAGAATGAGGTCACGTGGATCAATGTGCTGGCGATGGACGGTGGCCGCAAGGTCTTCAACAGGCTCAAGACCGTTGACGCTGTTGTTGCCACCACAGTTGCTCCCGCCGAGGACGTGCCCGCAGAGGAAGTTGCCGCCAAGGCAGCTCCCGCCGAGACTGCTCCCGCCGAGACTGCTCCCGCCGAGACTGCTCCCGCCGAG
>JBAVKY010000257.1:0-9339 GCA_049688555.1 Propionicimonas sp. | reverse complement strand
CCGACGTTCTGGTGATCGACGCCGGCGCGGATCACCGGCTCACCGACCCCGACGCGTGGCAGGCCTTCTACGGCACCGAGCATGCAGGTAGCTGGCCCTACGGACTCCCAGAATTGCCGGGGCAGCGTGACGTGCTGGCAGCCACGAAGCGTGTTGCCGTGCCCGGCTGCTACCCGACAACGATCACGCTGGCGCTGTTGCCCGCCCTCACCGGTGGCCTGATCACCGGCTCGGATGTGGTGACCGTTTGCGCCAGCGGTCCCTCGGGAGCCGGAAAATCGCTCAAGGTCAACCTGCTCGGCGCGGAACTGATGGGTTCGGCCAGTGCTTACGGGGTCGGGGGCGTGCACCGGCACGTGCCCGAACTGCTGCAGAACTTCCGCCTTCTCGGGGCCGCCACCCCTTCGGTATCATTCACCCCCGTCCTGGTCCCCATGTCGCGGGGGATCCTGGCGACCTGCACCGCGCCGCTGGAGACCCGCGTGCCGGTCGAGATCGTCCGTGCCACGTATGCGGCGGCCTTCGACGACGAGCCTTTTGTCACGCTGCTGCCCCACGGGCTATGGCCGCAGACACAGTCGGTCCTCGGTTCGAACGCCGTCCAGCTCCAAGTGGCGGTCGACGAAGCCGCGGGACGACTGGTCGTCGTCGCGGCTCTGGACAATCTCACCAAGGGCACGGCGGGAGGGGCGATCCAGTCGATGAACCTGGCGCTCGGGCTGCCAGAAACCACCGGCCTCACCACGATCGGAGTCGCACCATGAGTGTCACCGCAGCCAAGGGCTTCACCGCCGCGGGGGTGGTGGCCGGCATCAAGGCCTCCGGGAAACCCGACCTGGCGCTGGTGGTCAACGAGGGTCCGCAGGCACACGCCGCTGCCGTGTTCACGTCCAACCGCTTCCAGGCTGCCCCCGTGCTCTGGACGAAACAGGCCATGGCGACGCCGCGGCTCGCCGCTGTGGTGCTCAACTCGGGAGGCGCCAACGCCTGCACCGGGGCCGCCGGGCTCGACGACGCGAAGCGGACAGCCGCGTGGGTGGCGGCCGAGGTGGGGTGCTCCGCCTCCGACGTCGCGGTCTGCTCGACCGGCCTGATCGGCGTCCGGCTCCCGATGGCTGCGGTTCTCAACGGCATCCAACTCGCCGCGCAGGACCTGTCCGTCAGTGGGGGCGCGTCAGCCGCTGAGGCGATCCTCACCACCGACACGGTGGCGAAGTTGGCCAGCCACGTCTCCCCGTCGGGCTGGACCATCGGGGGGATGGCCAAAGGGGCCGGCATGCTTGCCCCAGCCCTGGCGACCATGTTGGTCGTCATCACCACCGACGCCGCTGTGAGCCCGGCGACCCTCGATGATGCGCTGCGGGTGGCGACCGGCTTCACTTTCGACCGCACCGATTCCGACGGCTGCATGTCCACCAACGACACCGTCATCCTGATGTCGAGCGGCGCGGCGGAGACCGCCGACCCTGCGGAATTCACTGAAGCGCTGACCGGGGTGTGCGCCTCGCTGGCCAAGCAGTTGCTGGCCGACGCCGAGGGATCGGCCCACGACATCGAAGTTCGCGTCGATGGGGCTGCCAGCGAGGACGATGCCCTCGAAGTAGCCCGGGCCATCGCTCGCAGCAACCTGTTCAAGTGCGCCATCTTCGGCAATGATCCGAACTGGGGACGGGTGCTGGCTGCGGCTGGCACCGTCACGGCACCTTTCGACCCCGAGCACGTCGATGTCGCCTTCAACGGGGTGACCGTCTTCCTCGACGGCCAGTTGGGTGCTGATCGCGGGGAGGTCGACCTGAGCGGACGCCAAGTCCTGGTCGAGGTGAATCTGCACGCGGGCAACGAATCCGCGGCGATCTGGACCAACGATCTCACCTACGACTACGTCAAAGAGAACGCGGAGTACTCCTCATGAGCCCGGATGCCCTCACCAAGGCGGCGATCCTGATCGAGGCCCTGCCCTGGCTGGAGCAGTACGTCGGCAAGGTCATGGTCATCAAGTACGGCGGCAACGCCATGGTCGACGACGAGCTCAAGGCGGCTTTCGCCCAGGACATCGTCTTCCTCCGGCTGGTCGGCGTGAGGCCGGTCGTCGTGCACGGCGGCGGCCCTCAGATCTCGGCCATGTTGAAGCGCCTGGGCATCGAGAGTGAGTTCCGCGGCGGACTGCGGGTCACCACGCCCGAAGCGATGGACGTGGTGCGCATGGTGCTGATGGGTCAGGTCAACCGCGAACTGGTGGGGCTGCTGAACGCCCATGGCCCGCTCGCGGTCGGCCTGTCGGGTGAGGACGCCGGCCTGCTCACGGCCGAGCGCCGGGGCCTCGAGGTGGACGGACGCGAAGTCGACCTCGGTCTGGTCGGGGAGGTGACCCAGGTGCGTCCGGAATCGGTCCTGGACCTGATCAGCGCCGGACGGATCCCCGTCATCGCCACCGTGGCTCCCGACGAAGACGGGCAGATCCATAACGTCAACGCCGATACCGCCGCCGGTGCGTTGGCGACGGCGTTGGGTGCCGAGCGGCTGATCGTCCTCACCGATGTCGAGGGCCTCTACGCCGACTGGCCCAACAGCAGCGAGATCATTCGGCAGATCACGGCCGACGACCTCGCCGACCTGCTGCCGAGCCTCGCCTCCGGCATGATCCCGAAAATGCAGGCTTGCCTGGACGCGGTCCGCGATGGCGTCCCGAAGGCCACGGTGATCGACGGCAGGGTCGCTCACTCCCTGCTGCTCGAGATCTTCACCGACGAGGGCACGGGCACGATGGTGCTCGGGGCCAACGCGGAGTCGGAGCTGATCCGGTGAGCATCCAGGTCACGGGTTCCAGCGGCGCCGAGCTCAGCGACCGCTACGCCTCGGTCATGATGAACACCTTCGGCGCCCCGAAGCGGGTCTTCGTGCGGGGCGAGGGTGCCTGGCTGTGGGACGCCGACGGCAACCGCTATCTCGACCTGCTTGCCGGGCTGGCTGTGAACGCTCTCGGTCACGCCCACCCGCAGGTGCTCGGTGCGATCTCGGCCCAGCTCTCCACCCTCGGACATGTGTCGAACTTCTTCGCCACCCCGACCCAGATCGCCCTTGCCGAACGGTTGGCGACGATGACCGTGGCCAACCATCCCCAGACCCCGGCGCGTGTGTTCTTCACCAACTCCGGCACCGAGGCCAATGAGGCCGGTTTCAAGATCACGCGGCTGACGGGTCGCAAGCGGCTGATCGCCATGGAAGGCTCGTTCCACGGCCGCAGTCTCGGTGCGCTGGCGCTGACCTTCAACCCGGCCTACCGAACGCCGTTCGAGCCGCTGCCCGGGATCGTCGACTTCGTCCCCTACGGCGACCTTGCCGCGCTGGCCGCGGTCCTCGACGACGGCGTCGCGGCCGTTATCGTCGAGCCGATCCAAGGCGAGAACGGTGTGGTCGAGCCACCGTCCGGCTTCCTGGCGGGCGTTCGGGAGCTCACCCGCGGCTGCGGCGCCCTGTTGTGGCTGGACGAGGTGCAGACAGGGATCGGGCGCTGCGGCGCCTGGCTGGCCTCCGCCGAGTCGGGTGTCACCGCCGACATCGTCACCTTCGCCAAGGGTTTGGGCAACGGCTTCCCGATCGGGGCCTGCGTCGCCACCGGAGCGGCAGCCGACCTGCTGCGACCGGGTTCACACGGCACCACGTTCGGGGGCAACCCGGTGGCCGCCGCCGCTGGCCTCGCCGTGTTGGGCATCATCGAGCGGGACGGCCTGCTGGAGCGCGCCACCGCGTTGGGTGACCATCTGGCGGCAGCCGTGCTGGCGCTGGGTCACCCGCAGGTCGTCACGGTGCGCGGTCGCGGATTGCTGCGCGGCATCGTGTTGGCAGACCCGATCGGACCCGCTGTGGCCGAACGCGCCCTGGCGGCCGGATTCGTCATCAACGCTCCCCGGCCGAACGTCCTGCGGATCGCGCCACCCCTGATTGTCGACCCTAGCCAGCTCGACAGTTTCGTCTCAGTCCTGCCTGGACTGCTCGACGGTGCGGAATGAGCGAGCCGCGCAGCCCGGTGACCAAGTCAGCGCGCCAGGCCCGCGTCGCCGAGTTCATCGAACGGGATTCGATCGGCTCGCAGACGGAGTTGGCGCAGCGGTTGGCTGACGAGGGCGTGATTGTGACGCAGGGGACTCTGAGTAAAGACCTGCTTGAGCTCGGCGCGGTTCGGGTACGCAGTTCGGACGGCCAGTTCCGTTATGCACTGCTGGCGCGGGAGCCCCTCGGCGGCTCCGGTGGCCCGGCGCTGATTCGACTGACCCGGTTGTGTGGTGAATTGCTGCTCACCGCAGAGGGCTCGGCGAATCTGACCGTGCTGCGCACTCCGCCGGGGGCTGCCCAATTCTTCGCCTCGGCGATCGACAAGGTCGCTTGGGAATCGATCCTCGGTACGATCGCCGGCGACGACACCGTCGTCATCATCACGCGCGACCCGGTAGGCGGGGCAGCCTTGGCCGAGACGTTCCTCGGCCTGCACAGCAGTTGAACCATTGAAGGGAGGACGGATGGAATCATCAGTGGCTGACGGTCGGCTGTGGGGTGGACGTTTCGCGGGCGGCCCGGCTGAGGCGATGTTCGCTCTGAGCAAGTCGACGCAGTTCGACTGGCGACTCGCTCGGCATGACCTGGCCGGCTCCCGCGCCCACGCACGTGCGCTGCATGCTGCAGGCCTGCTGAGTGAGCAGGAACTGGCGGAGATGATCGCCGGACTGGAGGCGCTCGAGGCTGATGTCGTGGGCGGCACCTTTCTGCCCGCTCCCAGCGACGAAGACGTCCATGGGGCCTTGGAACGCGGACTCATCAAGCGGATCGGGACGGAACTCGGGGGCCGGCTGCGGGCCGGACGCTCGCGCAATGACCAGATCGCGACCCTGATTCGGCTCTACCTTCGCGAGGCGAACCAGGCACTGGCCGCGGATGTGCGGCTGGTGATCGGGGCGCTCGCCGGTCAGGCGGAGGCTCACCTAGGGGCGATCCTGCCCGGTCGGACCCACCTGCAGCACGCGCAACCGGTGCTGCTCAGTCACCACCTGCTGGCGCATGCCTGGCCGCTGGTGCGGGACCTGCAGCGACTCGCCGATCTCGACGGCCGACTGTCGCTCAGTCCGTACGGTTCCAGTGCCCTGGCCGGGACCTCACTCGGCCTTGATCCCGAGGCGGTCGCTGCTGACCTCGGCTTCAGTGGCAGCGTGCCCAACTCGATCGACGGGACCGCCGCCCGGGACCTGGTCGCCGAGGAGGCCTACGTGCTGGCCCAGATCGGGGTGGACCTCTCCCGCCTGAGCGAGGACATCATCTTGTGGTGCACCCACGAGTTCGGCTTCGCCAAGCTGGACGACGCCTGGTCGACCGGGAGCTCGATCATGCCGCAGAAGAAGAACCCTGATGTCGCCGAGCTCGCCAGGGGAAAAGCCGGGCGGCTGATCGGTAATCTCGCCGGCCTGCTGGCGACCCTGAAAGGGCTGCCGCTGGCCTACAACCGCGATCTGCAGGAGGACAAGGAACCCATTTTCGACGGCCTAGACCAGCTCCGGGTGCTGCTGCCGGCGGTGGCTGGAATGGTGGCCACCCTGCGGTTCGACACCGTCCGGATGGCGTCGCTGGCCCCGCAGGGGTTCTCGCTGGCCACCGACATGGCCGATTGGCTGGTCCGGCGCCGGGTGCCGTTTGTCGTCGCCCACGAAATCGCGGGCGCGGCCGTCCGCTACTGCGAGGCGCACGGACTCGAGCTGGGCGATCTCGATGACGAGCAGTTGGCGGGCATCTCGCCGTACCTTGACGGTACCGTCCGCGACGTCCTGACGATCGAGGGCTCGGTGTCTGCCCGCAACGCCCGTGGTGGTACCGCCCCGGCTGCCGTGCGCTCCCAGCTTGCTGAGCTCCGGACCGTGCTGGACGCCTGAGGCTACGAGGAATCGTTCGCGATCCTCCAGAGGTCGAGCGGAATCCAGCGTCCCTTGCGGCGCCGTAGCACGGCGAGGTCAGTGCAGGCCGCGACGTGGGCAACCCCGGCCTGCAGGGCTTGGCCGATGCGCCGGGCGGAAGCGTCCTCGAGTCGGTCGTTCTGCGTGGGCACCAAGAAGCGCACCGTCACCCTCGGCGGACCAGCGCCGCGTGCCAACCGCGACACGTCCAGGAAGGCATCTTCGACGTGGCTAGCGGCGGCCACGGCCGCTCGCGCGGCCGCCAGCACCTCGGGCGGCGCGACGCCGACGCGGGTGCCGATCACGGCGACACTGGCTCGGAACGAGGGCACGCTCAACCTCCTGCTTCGGGTGTTCCCACGCTACGGACCGACGCTGACAGATTCCGCGATTCCCGCACCCAAGACCCCCGGCATTAGGCTTGGGCGTCGTGACTGGGGTACTGGACGAACTGACATGGCGGGGCTTCATCGCCCATTCCACGGATCTGGAAACGCTGGCCGACCACCTGGCTGAAGGCCCGGTGAGTTTCTATGTCGGCTTCGACCCCACGGCGCCGAGCATTCACATGGGCAATCTGGTGCAGGTGATGCTGGTCCGGCTGCTCCAGGCAGCTGGGCATCGTCCAATCCTGCTGGTGGGTGGTTCGACGGGGCTGATCGGTGATCCCAAGCAGAGCGCCGAACGAGTCCTGAACCCCAAGGAGCTCGTGGGTGACTGGGTCGATCGGATCCGGAGCCAGGTCAGCAAGCTCGTCGACTTCGATGGAACCAACGGCGCCATCCTGGTCAACAACTACGACTGGACGGCGGAGCTGTCGACGCTGGACTTCCTGCGCGACATCGGGAAGCACTTCAGCGTGAACCGGATGCTGGATCGTGACGTGGTGAGGGCGCGCCTCGAAACGGGCATCTCCTACACCGAGTTCTCCTATGTGCTGCTGCAGTCGCTGGACTACCTCGAACTGTTCCGACGGCACGGCTGCACCCTGCAGACGGGAGGTTCCGACCAGTGGGGGAACCTCACCGCTGGGGTCGACCTGATCCGCCGAGCGGAGGGCGCAAGAGTGCACGCCCTGGCGACGCCGCTGCTCACCAAGGCGGACGGGACGAAGTTCGGCAAGACCGAGTCGGGGACGGTGTGGCTCGATCCGGCCATGACCAGCCCGTACGCCTTCCACCAGTTCTTTCTGAATGCTGAAGACGCGATGGTGGCGACCTACCTGAAGATCTTCACCACCCGTAGCGCCGAGGAGATCGCCGACCTGGCGCGTCAGACGCGTGAGGCGCCCCACCTTCGGGCCGCCCAGCGCGCCTTGGCCGATGACGTCACGGATCTGGTGCATTCACCCCAGGCGCGGCTGGCCGCCACCCAGGCAGCAGCTGCGATCTTCGGACGTGCCGAGTTGGAAGGGCTGAGCGCCGACGTGTTGGCGTCCGTCTGCGCGGAACTGGGCGCTCGGAGGCAGCCCGGGGGGGAGCTTCCCCTGGTCGTTGACGCCCTCGCACTCTCGGGGGTCGTGCCGAGCAAGTCAGCTGCCCGAAGGGCGATCGTGGAGGGGGGGGCATACCTGAACAACGTCAAGGTCACTGATCCCGAGGCCCGGGTGCTGCCCAGTGACCTCCTGGCCGGCCGCTACGTGGTCCTGCGGCGGGGGAAGCGGACGGTCGGTGCCCTCGACCTGCACGGCTGACATCTGCGCGACACGCCCGGCACCCCAGCCCGATTTGACCCTCGCGTAACACCTGCGTAATGTTCATCAAGCGCTGCCGGTGACACGGACGAGTCAGGGAAGACCTGATGCGGACGGATCGGAGCGCCAAACCACCACTGACTAGTGCGGATACGGTGTGCGTCCATGCCAGGACCCATCAAAATCCGTGGCTCGTCGCGGGTGGGGGGACACCAGAAGCCCAGGATTTGACACCGAGCTTCGAAAGAAGTAAAGTAAGTCGAGTTGCCCCAAGCGGCGGTGAAAGCCAAAGCGAGGTGCGCACCCGAAACTTGAGAACTCAACAGCGTGCTTTAAAAGTCAATGCACAATAATGCACTCCACGGAGTGCAACAAAACCCCGTATCAGGGAGTGCGAGACGCAAGTCTAACATTTCCTGGACGGATTCCTTTGATTATTGAGCAGATTCAGCAATGAGTCTGCGTCAGTGCTCAAACTAAAGTTGACGGTAATGGGCGTTGAGCCCACATCCGAAAGTTTTCAACGGAGAGTTTGATCCTGGCTCAGGACGAACGCTGGCGGCGTGCTTAACACATGCAAGTCGAACGGTGAAGGGAGCTTGCTCCTGGATCAGTGGCGAACGGGTGAGTAACACGTGAGCAACCTACCCTTGACTCTGGGATAACAGTTGGAAACAGCTGCTAATACCGGATATGACCCTGGAAGACATCTTCCGGAGTGGAAAGCTCCGACGGTCAAGGATGGGCTCGCGGCCTATCAGCTTGTTGGTGAGGTAACGGCTCACCAAGGCGACGACGGGTAGCCGGCCTGAGAGGGCGACCGGCCACACTGGGACTGAGATACGGCCCAGACTCCTACGGGAGGCAGCAGTGGGGAATATTGCGCAATGGGCGAAAGCCTGACGCAGCAACGCCGCGTGCGGGATGACGGCCTTCGGGTTGTAAACCGCTTTCAGCAGGGACGAAGCAACACGTGACGGTACCTGCAGAAGAAGCACCGGCTAACTACGTGCCAGCAGCCGCGGTGATACGTAGGGTGCGAGCGTTGTCCGGAATTATTGGGCGTAAAGAGCTTGTAGGCGGTCTGTTGCGTCGGAAGTGAAAACTCAGGGCTTAACCCTGAGCCTGCTTTCGATACGGGCAGACTTGAGGAAGGTAGGGGAGAACGGAATTCCTGGTGGAGCGGTGGAATGCGCAGATATCAGGAGGAACACCAGTGGCGAAGGCGGTTCTCTGGACATTTCCTGACGCTGAGAAGCGAAAGCGTGGGGAGCAAACAGGCTTAGATACCCTGGTAGTCCACGCCGTAAACGGTGGGCACTAGGTGTGGGACCCTTCCACGGGTTCCGTGCCGTAGCTAACGCATTAAGTGCCCCGCCTGGGGAGTACGGCCGCAAGGCTAAAACTCAAAGGAATTGACGGGGGCCCGCACAAGCGGCGGAGCATGCGGATTAATTCGATGCAACGCGAAGAACCTTACCTGGGTTTGACATATGCCGGAAACATCTAGAGATAGGTGCCCCGCAAGGTCGGTATACAGGTGGTGCATGGCTGTCGTCAGCTCGTGTCGTGAGATGTTGGGTTAAGTCCCGCAACGAGCGCAACCCTCGTTCTATGTTGCCAGCGGTTCGGCCGGGAACTCATAGAAGACTGCCGGGGTCAACTCGGAGGAAGGTGGGGATGACGTCAAGTCATCATGCCCCTTATGTC
>JBAVKY010000256.1:0-2131 GCA_049688555.1 Propionicimonas sp. | reverse complement strand
GTACAACCCGTTGACTGGTCACGAACTCGACTACGACCTCACGACCACGACCGGGAGGCCGCGGCAGGTCGTCGTGGTGGGCGGTGGGTTGGCCGGCATGGAAGCGGCCAACACCGCAGCCGCGCGGGGGCACCACGTCCGCCTGTATGAGGCCACCGACGAGCTGGGCGGTCACGTGGTGGCCGGTGTGCGCCCTCCCTTCAAGTCCGAGATGGCCGCCTGCATCACCTACGAGACGAACTCGCTGGCGGCCAACGCGGTGGAGGTGTTCTTGGGGCACCCGGTCGACGCAGGCTTCCTCGCGGGCTGCGGGGCCGACGAGATCATTGTGGCCACCGGGTCCGACCCGATCCGACCGCCGATCCCGGGTATCGATGGCCCAGCGGTGGTCACTGCCGAGGATGTCCTGCTCGACAAGGTGACCGTCGGGGACGACGTGGTCGTCATCGGCGCCGGATCGGTCGGCGTGGAAACCGCCGAGTTCCTCGTCGCGCGGGGCAAGAACGTCACCGTGATCGAGATCGCCGACGACATCCTTTCCGACCTGGCGCCGACGCTGCGGGCCCCGCTCGAGGCACGGATCAAGCACACCCCCACCCGCTTCGAGCTCGGGCAAAAGGTCCTCGAAATCCGCGATCGGGAGGTGGTCACGGACAAGGCGACCATCGGTCCCTGCGACGCCGTCGTCGTCGCCGTCGGTTACCAGTCAGACACCGCGCTGGCACGGGCACTCGACGCGGCCGGGATCAAGCACACCCTGATCGGCGACGCGGTCAAGCCACGAAAGATCAACGACGCCGTGACAGAGGGATTCACAGCAGGCTACGCGATCACTTGACGCCCAGCCATCGCCTCTGGAGCAGTATCCATTCCGAGGAATATAATTCTTCGGAAGGTGGTTGGGTTGGACATGAGCGAGGGAACGGACTTCTTCGCCGCACTCGTGCGGTACCAGATAGCACTGTGGAATGCGCTGGACGCGGCGTTACAGCAGGCCCATGGGGTGTCGCTGGGGCGCTTCCAAGCGCTGCGGGTGCTGCGTGAGCGTGGGGGCAACGGCAGAGTGCAGGACGTCGCCGGTGACCTGGCCATCACGATCGGGGCGGCGAGCAAGCTGGTCGATCGGCTAGAGCGCGACGGTACCGCTCGACGCGAACCGAACCCGAACGACCGGCGTTCCTCACTGATCGCGCTGACCCCCGAGGGGGGGCGGGTGCACGAGGCGGCGTCAGCGACGTTCGAGGCGGCCCTTCGTGCCAACCTTCCTGCCGAGCTGGTCAACGCGAGCGAGCTTTCCGCGCTGACCGCCATGCTGCTGCGGCTGCACCGTCAACTCCAGACCCGTGCCAGGACGCGGACCACGGCATGACCGGCGTGATGCGCGCAATCGTGATCGACGCGCCCGGCTCGCCGGAGGTGCTCCAGCAACGCATGGTCCCGATTCCCGCCCCGGAACGCGGGGAGGTCTTGATCCGGGTCATGGCGTTCGGGCTCAACCGGTCCGAGCTGCACTTCCGGCAGGGTTTGGCGTACTCAGGCAGCTTCCCGCGGATACCCGGCATTGAGGCGGTCGGCGTCGTGGCGGCCGCGCCGGGCGGCGAGTTCGGCGTCGGTACCCAGGTGGCCACGATGATGGGCGGCATGGGTCGCCTGTTCGACGGCGGCTACGCCGAGTTCGTGGCTGTCCCGGCCGGTCAGGTGATTCCGTTCGCGAGCGACCTGCCATGGGCGACGCTCGGCGCGGTGCCGGAGATGCTGCAGACCGCCGCCGGCTCGCTCGACCGCGGACTGCAGGCGACCGCAGGCCAGACGCTGCTGATCCGAGGCGGCACGTCATCGGTCGGCAGGGCACTGGCGGTGCTGGGCAAGCTGCGCGGTATGACGGTGCTCTCGACTACGAGAAACTCTCAGAAGACGGCCTCGCTGCACCGCCTCGGCGTCGACCACGTCCTGATTGATGACGGTGAGCTCGCGCCCCGTGTGCGCGAGCTTGTTCCCGGCGGCGTCGACAGCGCCGTCGAACTCGTCGGCGTGAACGTTCTTCGCGACACCCTGCGTGCCACGCGCGCGGGAGGCACCGTGTGCTTCACCGGAATGCTGTCGGACGAGTGGACCATCCACGAGTTCTATC